>DASYES010000040.1:0-4226 GCA_036498885.1 Pseudonocardia sp. | reverse complement strand
GCTCCGCCTCCGTTCGTCCGTGATCGGCGATCGCCAACCAGGATGAGCGATCGCGACCACCGACGGTACCTGCGAGCGGTCGATCCCCGGGGTCCGATTCCTCCGGCCGGGTCAGCGTGCGGGTACGGCGCGCACCGCCAGGAGCGCCACGTCGTCGTCGAGCGGATCGGCGGAGAAGCGTTCGACCGCCTCCCGCACCGCTGCGACGACCTGTCGCGCGGGCCGCCCGGCTGCACCGGTGGCCACGTCGAGCAGCCGCTCCGCGCCGAACTGCTCGCGGCCGCGACGGCGCTCGGTGACCCCGTCGGTGTAGACGAGGAGCGTGTCGCCCGGTCCGAGGCGGTGCGGCGTGCACGTCAGCCGCACGGAGGGCAGCAGCCCGACGGCCGTGCCGAACTGCCCGATCAGCTCGGCGGTGCCGTCGGCCCGCAGGAGTACGGGCTGCACGTGCCCGGCGAGCACGAGCTCGACGTCGAGCCCGGCATGGGTGCTGCGGCCCGCCGGATCCATTCCGGCCGGTCGTCGCCTACTGATCATCGCGGCGGCGAGTGTGCAGAACTGCAGCGGGTCACCGGCCTCGATCATGACTTGGTTGAGCATCTCGATGGCCCGCGGCAGCGGCCGGTCGTCCCGCACGAGGACCCGCAGGACGTCCCGGACGAGACCGGTGCGCGCAGCGGCCCGGGCACCCTTCCCGCAGACGTCACCGATCGAGACAAGCCAGTGCGACGGGTCGACGGTGAGCACGTCGTAGAAATCTCCGCCGACGTCGCTGCCCGTGCTCGCCGGCAGGTACTCGGCCGCGAAGTCGACCCCGGGCACCACCGGCAGCGCGCGGGGGAGCAGCGCCTGCTGGAGGGCCTGCGAGACGGCGACGTGGGCGCCGGTGCTCTGCGCGTTGTGGATCGTCAGCGCGGCCCGGCGGGCGATGTCGCCTGCCATCACGATGTCCTCGGGGCTGTGCGGGCGCCCGTCGGGCCGTCCGACGAGGAGCGTGCCGATCGTGCGGCCGCGGGCGCGCAGCGGCACCGCGATCCCGTCGGTCGGCACCGCGAAGCGCACCGGGGCGGAGCCGTCGCGGGCGAGCTCGGTGAACCGCGCCCGCAGCTCGGGAGGCAGTCCGGGGGAGCCGTCCGGATCGAGCACCCCGCGCAGCTCGGAGAGCTTGGTCTCGTCGGCGTGGGTGAGGGCGGCGAGCCGGAGGCGTCCGGAGGGCTCGACGAGGTGGACGGCGCACCATCGGCCGAGCCGGGGTACGACGACCTGAGGGACCACCGCGACCGCCAGGTCGACGTCCAGCGACTGGCCGAGCAGCTCGCTGGTCTCCGCGAGGTAGGTCATCCATGAGCGCCGGCGCTGGTCCACGCCGCGCAGCCAGTTGGACTCGACGGCCATCGCAATGCGCGTGGCGACCAGCTCCGTGAGATCGCGCGTCCTGTCGGTGTCGATGCTCGCGGTGTGCCGGGACGAGCGGTGCACCACCCGCAGTACGCCGCGCAGCGGTGCCGTCATGGGCAGGCGCACGTCGTCGGCCACGCCTCCGCTCGTCGCGGCGCCGTCCCGGGCGATCTCCCGGGAGCCGGTGCCGTCGCCCTCGTCGACCTCCACCTCCACGGACTCTGCGCCGAGGAGCTCGCGCAGCCTTCGGACCAGCTCGGCCACCAGCTCCACCGGTTCCAGCCGGTCACCGAGGGCCGAGGGCACGTGCAGCAGCCAGCGCGCCTGCTCCGCGCTGGTCCACACGCGCTCGGTGTCCGGGGGTGCGGCCGGGGCGGCGGGTGCGGCCGTGGTGCGGCCCCGGCTGAGGGAGAACCACGTGATGTGGCGCCCGTCGAACTCGTGGCGGGTGCCCCACGTCGTGGCGAGGCGCTGCACGAGGGCGAGACCGCGGCCGTGGCTGGCCGCGCGGCCGTAGCGCTGCCGTGGCTGGGCGAGGTGCAGTTCGAGCGGACCCGCACCCCGGTCGGTCACGGCCACGGTGACCTCGTCGTCGGTGACGGTGAGGGCCACCTCGAATTCCGTGCCGGCGTGCAGGACGGCGTTCTCGCACAGCTCGCTCGCGAGCAGCACAACGGTGTCGACGAGGTCGGCACCGTCGGCCCCGGTGCTGCCATCGCCGCTGGTGGCGGGGTCGAGGTCGCGCAGTGCCTCCTGGAGCATTCGGCGCGCTCGTCCGGCCGATCGGGCATCCGGCGGCAGCCTGGTCCGCCGCTCGAGCTGAACGGGCACGGACGCAGTGTGCACTGTCGGCTGCGGACGCGCTCGCGCCGCCGTCCGAAGCGCCGCCTGATCGATGAAAGCGGGACCGACTGCAACGGGATCTGTTGCGATGGGATCCACTAGGGTCAGGTGCTGCGGCGGCCGCGCCGGTGCCGTGGTGCGCCCGTGCCCGGCCGCTGTCCGAGCATGGGAGGACAGCGGGCATGACCACCACACGGCCCCAGAGTTCCCCGGTCCCCGGGGAGCCCGCCGCGGCCGGCGACACCGCCTTGTTGGCTGAGCTGGCCGAGGCCCTGCGCAAGGTGCGGCTCGGTCGCTTCGAAGTCCGATTGCCGCGGCGGCAGGGGCCGGCGGGAGAGGTCGTCGACGAGTTCAACGAGATGGTTGCGCTCCAGGAGCGGCGCAACCGCGACCTGCTCCGGATCAGCCGGGTGGTCGGTCGCGAGGGCCGGATGTCCGACCGGCTCAACGAGGAGTCCTACGACGGGTCCTGGGCCACCGGGGTGCAGGCGGTCAATGCGCTGATCGACGACCTGGCCGCGCCCACCGCCGAGATCGCACGCGTGATCGAGGCCGTCGCCGAGGGCGATCTCTCGCAGCACATGGCGCTGGAGATCGAGGGCCGTCCGCTGCGCGGTGAGTTCCGGCGGATAGGACGCACCGTCAACACGATGGTCGACCAGCTGTCGAGCTTCGCCGACGAGGTCACCCGCGTGGCCAGGGAGGTCGGCACCGACGGCAGGCTCGGTGGCCAGGCCGACGTCCGGGGTGTCGCCGGCACGTGGCGCGCGCTGACCGACTCGGTCAACACCATGGCGAGCAACCTGACCAACCAGGTGCGCTCGATCTCGTCGGCGGCCACCGCGATCGCGCAGGGCGACCTGTCGGGCACGATCACCGTGAACGCCCGCGGCGAGGTCGCCGAGCTCGCCGACACGATCAACGCGCTGACGGCCACCCTGCGCCTGTTCGCCGACGAGGTCACGCGGGTGGCCCGGGAGGTCGGCACCGACGGCCGTCTCGGCGGCCAGGCCGTCGTGCCCAACGTGGCCGGCACCTGGAAGAACCTCACCGACGCGGTCAACCTGATGGCCGCGAACCTCACCGACCAGGTGCGCGGCATCGCGCAGGTCGCCACGGCCGTCGCCACTGGCGACCTGTCGCAGAAGATCAGCGTGGACGCGCGGGGCGAGATCCTCGAGCTGAAGCAGACCGTCAACACGATGGTGGATCAGCTGTCGAGCTTCGCCGACGAGGTCACGCGGGTGGCCCGTGAGGTGGGCACCGAGGGCAAGCTGGGCGGGCAGGCCGCGGTGCCCAACGTCTCGGGCACCTGGCGGGATCTCACCGAGAACGTCAACCAGCTGGCGGGCAACCTCACCGCGCAGGTGCGCAACATCGCGCAGGTCACCACCGCCGTCGCCGAGGGGGACCTGAACCACAAGATCACCGTCGACGCGCGCGGGGAGATCCTGGCGCTGAAGAGCACGGTGAACACGATGGTCGACCAGCTGTCCTCGTTCGCCGACGAGGTGACCCGGGTGGCCCGCGAGGTGGGCACCGAGGGCAAGCTCGGCGGTCAGGCCCAGGTCCGTGGCGTGTCCGGTACCTGGCAGGACCTCACCGAGAGCGTCAACCAGCTCGCCTCCACGCTGACGATCCAGCTGCGCGCCATCGCCGGGGTGTCCACCTCGGTGGCCAAGGGCGACCTGACGCAGCGGATCACCGTGCAGGCCAAGGGCGAGGTGGCCGACCTCAAGGACAACATCAACCAGATGATCGTCACCCTCAGGGAGACGACCACGGAGAACGCCGAACAGGGCTGGCTGGACTCCAACCTGGCGCGCATCGGTGGCCTGCTGCAGGGTCAGCGGGACCTCACCGAGGTGTGCAACATGATCATGGCCGAGGTGGCGCCGCTGGTGAACGCCCAGGTCGGTGCGTTCTTCCTGCGATCCGCCATCGACGGTGCCGGTCCGGCGGAGTGGCGGCTGTCCGGCTCGTAC
>DASYES010000039.1:0-3238 GCA_036498885.1 Pseudonocardia sp. | reverse complement strand
CCGTGTTCCCCACGTAGCGCGGGGTTTCTCGTGCGTGGGGAGTTGCGCCCGTCGGGCGGGCCGTGTTCCCCACGCAGCGTAGGGGTCCTGCATGCGTGGGGAGTTGCGCCCGTCGGGCGGGCCGTGTTCCCCACGCAATGCGGGGTTTCTCGTGCGTGGGGAGTTGCGCCCGCCTGGAGGGCGCAACTCCCCACAACGGGTAGTGCTCGCGTCGAGGGCGATGCGTCCTGCTTCGCCTTGCTGGCCAGGGGGCCCGCGCCCCGGCGTGCCCCCGCGGAATCTTGACGACCTGCGGCGGCCTCGGCTGCGCAACTCAGCAAGAATGCGGATGGGACGGCTCGGAGGGTGGGATGTCGCGCCGGGGCGGATTCTGCGCGGGCGGCGGCGGTGGGATGATCACGCGGTGCGTGAGCCGGGGGAAGTTCTGGAAAGTACTCAGTGGAGCGAGCTGGAGCACGCCTACGGCTCGGCCGCGGAGGCGCCCTTCCAGCTGATCGAGCTGCTCAAGGACGATCCGGACCAGGTCGGCGACGCGCTCGCCTTCCTGGACGCCGCGGTCCTGCACCAAGGGTCGCTGTATTCGGTCACCGCGCCCGCCGCCGAGTACGTCGCCGCCATTCTCGATGACCCGCGCACGATGGTGCTGTGTGAAAGCGCCCTGCCGTGGGACGACCGGGAACGCCCCGCGCGGGCGGCCATGCTCGAGTGGCTGGGGCTGTTCGGGCAGTCGGTCGCATACGCCGAGCACGACCCCGACGAGGACGCGGCGGTGGTCGAGGCGTGCCGCGCCGTCCGCAACGATCTCGTGGACCGCGTCGCGCTCTTCCTCGACGACCCGGACCCGGACGTGCGGGCCAGCGCCCTCGGCGCCCTGTCCCACCTGCTGGTCGCGCCGGAGCTGGAAGCGCGCCGCGGACCGTTCGCCGCACGGCTCACCGAGGCGGCTGCGGAGATGGACGTGACGCAGCGAGCATCCGTCGCCATGACCTTGGGCGCCTGGGGCATCGCGCCACGGGATCTGCTGCGGGATCCGCATCCGGCGGTGCGGGGCTGTGCCGCGATGGCGCCCGCGTTCGACGACGACCCGGATGCGCTGGCGGAGCTGCGGGCGGCGCTGCGCGACCCGAAGGCCGCCGACGAATGGTTCGCTTTCGGGCAACGGCCGCCGCAGTTCGAGGCGCACGTCCGGTTCGCGCTGCTTGCCACGCTGCTGCGACGCACGACGACGTTCGAGGAGGTCGTCGAGGAGGCCGTGGCGATCGCCCGGATGACCAACGAGCACACGGTCGACTCTGACTGGGGGCCGCTGCTGGTGCGAGCGGCCGGCGGGTCGTGGTTGTCCGAGGGACCGCGACGGTTCCTCACCGCGATCGTCGAGAATGACGCGTGCTGGACCGACCGCATCGCCAACAAGGGAAGCTGGCTGCGCAAGGTGGGGCTCCCCGGACGCCGCGAGGAACTGCGAGCCTTACTCGACGAACGCTAGGGGGTATCGGGAAGGTGGGGCTCCCCGGACGCCGGGAGGAACTGCGAGCCTTACTCGACGAACGCTAGGGGGTATCGGGGTGGTCACCGACTGGGTGGGATGGCACAACGGGTACGCGGATCCCGGCTCGTCGCTGTCGCGGCGGCGCGCCGTCGTGCAACGGGAGCTGCGCACCGCCCTGGACGGCCTCGACGGTCTGATCCGGCTGATCAGCATGTGCGCGGGCGACGGCGGCGACGTGCTTCCGGTGCTGCGCAGCCATCCGGCAGGCCCGCGCACCGGCGCGCTCCTCGTCGAGCTCAACCCGGAGCTCGCCCGCCGCGCCGGGACGACCCCGCGGGACGCCGGCCTCACCGACTCCTATCTGGCGCACGGCCGCGCGCACGTCCTGCTGGCCTGCGGCGTCTTCGGGAACATGACCCTCGAGGACGCCCGCCGCACGATCGCCGCGATCCCGGGCCTGAGCGAGCAGGGCGCGACCGTCATCTGGACCCGCGCCACCGACGAGAGCCACCAGATCCGCGCGCTTTTCGACGAGAACGAGCACGGTTTCCGCGAGCTGTGCTTCACGGAACCCGCCGACGCCCCCTTCCGGGTGGGCGTCCACCGCGTCACCGCGATCGCACCACCCCCGGCCGCCGGGACCCGGCTGTTCCGCTTCCGGGCCGAGAAAAGCTGAGAACCATGGCAGACGCAGACGACGTACGCCGGTTGGCCCTTGCCCTGCCGGGCGTCGAGGAGATCCCGAGCGACGGCTTCGATTTCCGCGTGGCCGGTAAGGGCTTCGTCTGGTCTTATCCCGAGCGCCGCCCCGGCCAGCGACGCGTCATCCGTACGGACGTGGCCGTCTTGTATGTCGGCGACGAGGCCGAGAAGCAGGCCCTGCTGCTGGGCGAGCCCGAGCTGTTCTTCACCGCGCCCGGCTACGACGGCTTGCCCCTGGTGATGTGCCGGCTGCCGGAGGTCGGCGTGACCCGGCTGACCGAGCTGATCGGCGACGCGCACCGCATGCGCCTGGACGGCTGACCGGCGGCGCGCACACCGCATGCGCCTGGACGGCTGACCGGCGGTGCGCACCGCATGCGCCTAGACGGCTGACTGGCGGCGCCAGCGGGCCTTCACCGTCGCCTCGATCGGACCGGCCAGGAACATCAGCAGGAACGCGAAGAAGCCGATCTGGTCCGCGTAGATCGACCCGATCACGACGGCTATCACCTGGGCGCACAGGACCGCGACGTTGGCGAGCACCATCTCGCGCGTCTCCGGCGTACGTCCCTCGCTCAGTTCGGGGTGCCTGTGGGCGTACCACGCCATCAGGGTGAGCGAGCCGCTGGCCAGGATCAGCGTCCCGCCGTAGAGGGCCACACTGCCGGGGGAGGCGTCGTACGCCGTGATGATCGCCGTCGGGATCGGCAGGACCACGATGGCGAACGTCCAGACGACGCTGAGGCGTACGAGAACCGGGTGCAGTGCCGCGATGTGCTCGAAGAGCCGGTGATGCGCCCACCAGAACCGGAAGATCACCGCGAAGCTCAGCGCGAACGCCCCGAACTGGCCCAGGTTGTCGGTCACGAGATCACCGAAGCTGGGGTGGTCGGCGCCGCGGGCGTCGGCGATCGTCTCGAGCAGCGGCAGGATCAGCAGCGTGAGAGCGATCGCCGCCACCGCGTCGGTGAACATGACGAGGCGCTCCGCGCTGGTGGCTTTCTCGCGGGTATCGGTCACCGCGACAGTATGCCCGGGCCGGTGAAG
>DASYES010000038.1:0-1939 GCA_036498885.1 Pseudonocardia sp. | reverse complement strand
CTCGGTGCGGCCGAGGGCCGCCGCGAGTCGACCATCCGGGCGCATGCCGAGGCCATCGCGGCGATGTGGCTGCGCTCCGAGGGCCTCGACGCGGTGCAGGCCGACGCCGGGATGCGACCACTGCTCACCAACCCCGCGTTGACCGGGCCCCTGGACCGGGTCCGGGCCGACCGCCGGGAGGCGTTCGCCGGGTGGCTCGAGGACGGGCCGCGGCAGCTTGCCGACATCCTCCAGGACGCCGCGCCCGGTGCGGCCGGTCTCGCGCCCGAGCACTGGCTCGCCCGGATCGGTGCGGTCGACGGCTCCGGTCCGGTCCCGTCCCTGTGGTCGATCGGCACCGGCCGGATCGAGGACGCGGCGCCCGTCGACTTCCCCGTGGCGGTTCCCCTGCTCGATGAGTCGCACCTGCAGGTCAGCTCCGGTCATGATGGCCGCGCGCGAGCCGAGGCGCTGGTGGAGGGCCTGCTGCTGCGCGTCATGAGCTACTTCCGGCCCGGGATCGTGCAGCTGCACGTGTGGGACGTCGGCCAGTTCACCGGCGCACTGCCAGGGCTGTACCCGTTGACCCGCACCGGGCTGCTCACGGTGCACGACCCGGCCATGCTGCCGCAGCTGCTCGACGAGCTCTCCGACCGCATCCGGCGGGTGCACACCCGCCTGCTCGTCGACGGTCACCCGTCGCTGCGGGCCCTCGCCGAGTCGACGGGCGCGCGCAACGAGCCGTGGATCGTCGCCGTGCTCGTCGGCAACCGGGCACCGCTGAAGGACGACGAGCACCGCCAGCTGCAGCGTGTGGCCCGTGGCGGGCTCGCCTGCGGGGTGCAGCTGGTGCTGCTCGACGTGCCGATGACGATCAACGCGCCGGTAGAGAGCGTGCGCGTGGACGACGCCGGCACGGCGGCCACGTCGATGACCGGGCCGTACGTCACCGTGGACCTGGAGCCGCCGTTGCCGCCTGCCGAGGTCACGCGGGCCAGTCACGCCATCGCCGACGCGTACGAGGGCTGGCGCAGCCGGATCGGCACCTTCGCCGACGTGCTTCCGCCGCCCGCGCAGTGGGGGAAGACCCAGTCGGTGTCGAGCCTGCACGCACCCGTCGGGTTCGCCGACGGGCTGCCCGTGGAGATCGCGCTCGCCGACGCCTCGCCGCACGCGCTGATCGGCGGTCCGAGCGGCTCGGGCAAGACGAACCTGCTGCTCACGATGATCAGCGCGCTGGCCACCCGGTACGACCCTGACGAGCTGGAGTTCTACCTGCTCGACTTCAAGGAGGGCGTGTCCTTCGCGCAGTTCGCCCCCGGTCGCCGGGACCGCACCTGGCTGCCGCACGCCCGGCTCGTCGGGGTCAACATCAACACCGACCGCGAGTTCGGCCTGGCCCTGCTGCAGTTCCTCGCCGACGAGATGCGCCGCCGCGCCGAAGCCGCGAAAGCGCACGAGGTGACCAAGCTGGAGGAGCTTCGCTCGGCCGATCCCGAGGGACGCTGGCCGCGCATCGTCGCCGTGATCGACGAGTTCCAGTACCTGTTCGCCGAGCGCGACGCCGTGACGCGAGCGGCGACGCTCCTGCTCGAGGATGTCGCCCGGCGCGGGCGGTCCCAGGGGATCCATTTGGTGCTGGCAAGCCAGGACGTGTCGGGCATCGAGGCGTTCTGGGGCCGTCCGGCGATCTTCGAGCAGTTCGTGCTGCGGATCGCCCTGCCGCGGGCCCGCCGGGTGCTCGCCGAGCTCAACGACGCCAGCCTCGACCTGCCACGCTGGCACGCGGTGATCAACCATGAGTCCGGGATCAAGCACGGCAACGAGATCGTCCGGATCCCGGACGCCTCCGGGCAAGGCGCTTCGGCCGACGCGGCCGCCGCGTCGAGCGTCGGCGCGGTCCAGCGCGTCCTCCACGAGAGCTACGCCGAGGGCCGCCCGCAGCCGCGTCTATTCGACG
>DASYES010000037.1:0-7492 GCA_036498885.1 Pseudonocardia sp. | reverse complement strand
AGGACGCGTTCGGTGACCTCGACGCGGGCGAGACCTGGCCCGGCCCGTCCGTGACGACCGACGAGGAGGTCGTGGACTGGGTGCGGCGCACCGGCGAGACCGACATGCACCCGACGTCCACCTGCCGGATGGGCACCGGCCCGGGCTCCGTGCTGGACCCCTCGACGATGCGGGTCCACGGTCTCGACGGCCTCCGCGTGGTGGACGCCTCGGCAATGCCGTACTGCCCGAACAGCGCCACCCACGCGCCCACGATGATGCTCGCGGAGAAGGCAGCCGACCTGATCCTGGGCAACACCCCACTCCCGGTGGAGCGACCGGCGGGAGTCGGTGGGGCGAGCGAGCGCGGGTCCGGCCCCGCCTGAGCAACCCGACCGGTCACGCTGTGGGCGCCGGTTGGCTCCGGGCCGGGCCTTCGGTTCGGCGGCGCAGAGCCACCTGCACGTCGTGCTCGTGGATCCAGGCGATGTCCTGCGGAAGGCGCGCCAACGCCCGGTTGCGTTCGTCGGCCGCCGCGCCGTCCGACAGGTGAAGGAGGGCGTTGGTGCGCCACGACAGGCGCTGGATCCGGCGGGTCCGGCCGCGCCGCAGCGCCTGGTAGCTCGCGAACGCGCTGGGCAGCTCGATCGTGTCCGGCACCTGTGCGAGGAGCGCGGCCAGCGTGAACGCGTCCTCCACGGTCGTGTTCGCGCCCTGGCCCTGGTGGGGCAGCATGGCGTGGGCTGCGTCACCGAGTAGGACGGCACGGCCCCGGTGCCAGTGCGGGAAGGGGCGCACGGCGAACAGGCCCCAGCGCACGGCGTGCGTCACCGCGCCGATCATCGCGGTGGCCGCCGGATGCCACCCGGCGAACGCGCGCAGCGGTTCGTCGGCGGCGATCTCGTCGACCCAGCCGTCGGTGCGGGCCCACGCCTGCGGGCCGTCGACGACCGCGAGGAAGTTGACGCTGTCGCCCGTCGGGCCGACCGGATAGTGCAGCAGGTGCGCGCCCGGGCCCGTCCAGAACTGGATGGCCTGCGGATCGGGTAGGCCCGGTAGTCGATCGACGGGCACGATCCCGCGGAAGCCGCTGGTGCCCGAGTAGATCTCGTGGTTGCCGCCGGTCACCCAGCGCCGCACCGTTGAGCGGATTCCGTCGGCGCCGACCACGACGTCGGCGTCCGCGGTGTCCCCGTCGGAGAACCCGAGCACGACTCTGCCGGGCCCCTCGGTGATCCCGACGAGCCGGCGCCCCAGGTGCAGCGTGCCGGCGGCGAGCTCGCTGCTCAGGATCACCTGCAACTGCGCGCGGCGGATGCCGTGGACGGGCGCGTGGAACCGGTTCCGGTACCACGATCCGTTGCGGATGGGGTGCGCGGCGATCCTGCTGCCGTCCCGCCAGTGCCGGTGGATCAGCTCCACGGGCGTCGTCGCCGCCGCCGCCAGCCGGTCGCCCAGGCCGATGCGCTCGAGCTCGCGCGTGGCGTTGGCGGTGAGCGCCACCGCGGCCCCGATCTCGGTCAACTGCGGCGTCTGCTCGTACACATCGGCCGTGAGTCCTCGCTCGCGCAGCGCAAGAGCAAGGGCCAGGCCGCCGATTCCGCCGCCGATGATCGCCACTCTCAGTGTGGAAGCCACCACTGAAAGGTAGATCGGACTTCCGTCGTTCATCCTCGGTTTCGACAGGAGATTCGGGAGTGCGGCGGCACACCAGCTTCTCGGCCGACCACTCCGACGGCCGACCAGGCGACGCCCGCGACCGTGAACGGCGCCGGTGGCAGCAGTTCAGCGCAGTGGGCCCGCAGCGTTGCCCGCCGTTCGTCGTCGAGGCCGGCGATGTAGGTCCCACCCGGCCCGACGCCGAGCATCATCGGATCCCACCAGTCGTCGAAGGTCGGGTAGGAGACCGTGACGCTCAGCTCCGACGCGCGGATGTCCTGCAGCCCGGCGGCAGCGAACAGTTCCGCCAGCTCGCCCGCGCGCGAGCCGGGACGATCGGATTCGCCGGGAGCATCCGGGTCGAGGTCGTACACCGCCCGCCAGAGCGGCGACAGCGGCCCGCGGCCGCCAGCGTGGTCCCAGACGCAGGCGCCGACGATGCCGCCGGAACGCGTGACCCGGGCCATCTCGGTGAGGCCGGCGAGGGCGTCCGCCATGAAGTGCACGACGAGCTGCGCCGCCGCGACGTCGAAACCGCCATCCTCGAACGGCAGCTGCTCCGCCATGGCCTGACGGATGTCGACGCCCGGAAGGCGCGACCGTGCGGCGTCCACGAACGGTTCGGACGGGTCGACCGCCGCGACGGCGCCGGCGCCCAGCCGCTGGACGAGCACCGCGGTCAGGGCACCGGGTCCACAGCCGACATCGAGGGCCCGCTGCCCGCGGCGGAGCTGGAGCGACTCGGCGAACCCTGTGGCGAGCGGTTCGGAGTAGCGGCCCATGTATCGCTCATAGGCGTCGGGGGCGACAACGAAGCTCATGCGGCGATCGTGCTCCGTGCGGTCAGGGGTCGCGACTGCCGGACGGAGGCCGGGCCGCGTCAACACGCAGTGTGACGCACCGAGTGCCCTACCAGATCGGGTGATCGATTCGTACCCCCGATCCGGCCCAATGGCTCGCTGTATCCTGCCGGAACTCGCCAAGTCCGCCATCCTGCTCGCCATGCGCTCGAGACGACTGCTGATCCTCGGCCTGCTCTGTGTCCCGCTCGCCGCCTGCGGAGGTGGCGGTACGGCTCCGGCGGCGCCCCCGTCTCCCGCGGCGCCGCCGGCCGCAGGTGAGAGCATCCGGGCGAGCGGCACGTTCGCTGCGCCGCCTCCGGGGGTGGCGGTGACCTACGACCAGGCGCTGGTCCCGGTCGGCTCCACGGCCGTCGTCGACGCTACCGAGAACGACGGGCGCACCACCGTCACGATGAACGTCACCGGGTTCGAGCCGAACCGGCGGTACGGCGCCCACTCGCACGTGAAGCCGTGCGGCGCCACGGGTGCCGACGCCGGACCGCACTTCCAGTTCACGCCCGACCCGGTGCAGCCCAGCGTCGACCCGGCCTACGCCAACCCGCAGAACGAGATCTGGCTCGACTTCACCACCGACGCGCAGGGCGCCGCCTCCGCGACCTCCACCGTGAACTGGGAGTTCCCGGACGATCGGCGTGCTGGGTCTGTCGTCATCCACACCATGCCGACGTCCATGGAGCCGGGCAAAGCCGGTACCGCCGGCGACCGTGCCGGCTGCATCACGGTGGGGTTCTAGGCCAGGCCTGGGCGAGGCACGCCACGACGTCGGCCGCTCGTCAGTAGTGGATGGTGCCCCGGCTGCCGCCGCCCACGGGGATGGCGTCGCCGGTGATCGCGACGCTGCGCGGTGAGGCGAGGAAGGTCACGACGTCGGCCACCTCGTCGGCGGTGATCAGCCTCCCGATGCTCGTGGCGGCGGCGAAGCGCGCGGTGATCTCCTCCGCGGTCACACCGGCGCGCTCGGCCATGCCGGAATGGAACTCGGAGATGCGCTCGGTGACTGTCATCCCGGGGTGCACGGCTGTGACCGTGATGCCGCTCGGCCCGAGCTCGTCGGCGAGGTTCTTCGTCATCGCGACCACGGCCACGTTGCGGATGGAACCCACGATCGAGCCGGTGAGGCGGGCGGCGAGCCCGCTGACGTTGACGATGCGGCCCCATCCGCCTGCGCTCATGTGTGGCGCGACGGCGCGTGCACAGCGCAGGTAGCCGAGCACCTTCGTCTCGATCTCCGCCCGGAGCGCGTCGTCGGGGAGCTCCGCGAGCGGCGGCACCGGGCCGGTGGCAGGTTCTGCCGCGGCGTTGACCAGGATGTCGACTCCGCCCAGCGCAGCGACGACGTCCTCGACCATGGCGCGCACATCGCCGTCGTCGCGCGTGTCCGTGGGGCGGACGAAAACGGCGGTGCCGTGCCGCGCGACCTGCTCGGCGGCCTTGTCGAGTGCGATGCGGTCGCGGGCGACCAGCGCGACGGATGATCCTTCTGCAGCGAGCCGGTCGGCGACGGCCAGCCCGATACCGCGGCTACCGCCCGTTACGACGGCACGCCTGCCGTTGAGTTCGAGATCCACTGGGTCCTCTCTACCAGGGGAGGAGGTCTCGGAGTGGGCTGTGCCCCGATGTGGAGAACGGCAGGTCCGGTCCGACCGGATCTGAGGTCCGAATACCACATAGGTGATTGAAGACGTACGCCGGGTACGTCACCCTTGCCTGGGGGCTCCGATCGGGTGATGATCTCGTGACACCAACCGGAGCTCTCCGATCACGGAGAGTGATAGCCGGTGGCACGGCGGTCAAAGGGGACGTGGGGATGTCGAGCGATCACGAGTACACCGGTGATTACGGCTACGACCTGCTGCACGAGGTGCGGGGGATGAACGTCTTCGTCCCTGCAGCCCGGACGCCCCTGCCGGTTCGTGGTGTTCGCACCTCCGGCAGTGAGATCGACCCGGATGGCGACCTCGGGTACGACGAGGCGCACGAGAAATAATGCGCATTCTCTGGGAACGAGGGTGTCCCTCGATTCTCGGCATCCCAGGGCCGCGGTGGACGAGATCGTGGAGCTGACCCGCGCCGCTGACGGAGCGAGCACGCCTGGGACGGGCTTCGTCGGGCATGCCGCGAGGATTGCGTAGAGGGTCGCGGCCAGGAGCGGGACGGCCAGGAACGAGCCGAGCTGGGAGCGGATCCAGCCCTCGAACAGCATCCCCGATGACGACCCCCGCGGCGATGTACGAGCCCGCCGCGGCTGTGATCGCGACCTCGGGCCCGCCGGCTCCGACCGCGATCAGCACGGCCACCGGGACGACGAGCAACAGACCGGCCAGGCCGAGCGCAGGTTGCCGGGCGAGGCGCCCGCGGCCGGGATCGGCGGCCGCCCATGAAGGGTGTGACGACCAGGACGCCGGACAGTGGGATCCCGAGCAGCTGCGCCCACCGTGGGCAGGCTCGCCCGGATTCCCTGCGTCGACTCGTGGACCGTAAGTCGCCCGTCTTCCCGTACCGCTGTGGTGGCGGAGGGCTCGATCGGGTTGCCCTTCGGCCTCCTCCACGGCACCCGTGGAGACGCGCCGGATGTGAAACTCCCGGCCACCGAGCCCTCCAGTCCCCTGCCGGGGACGAGAGCGACGGTGGCCGGGAGTCGGCTCCTCCTGAGGCCGCGATCAGGAGGTTGATCCACCCGCTACCGGTCACACCCGCAACGGGTTGCGCAGGCCTCGGACCGCCGTGACCGTTCCGACCACGAGCAGCCAGACGAGGCTCGGGTAGGTGGCGACGCGCTGCATCCCGCCACTGCCGAGGCCCAGGTAGAGCGAGCTTCCGGCGTACTCGCCGATGGTTCCCAGCACGGTACCGAAGAGCCCGATTGCCGCCAGCACGATGCCGATGCGGCTGAGCCGCGGATTGCTGCGGACGAGCACCATGCTGAGCAGGAGAATTCCGAGGGCGCCGAGCTGGACGTTGAGACAGCCGACCAAATGTAGGCCGATGTTGGTGTCCTCCGGGGCGAGCCCGACCAGGATCTTGCCGAAGCCGAGCATGATCCAGAGGACGGTGGCCGTGTCGGCGAGCCAGCCGGTGGGCCAGTACTTCCAGAGCAGCAACGCCCCGACGATCACGAGCACACCGGTGAGCACGAACGACGCGTTCATGACCGCATGCAGGGGGGAGCACACGTAGATGGGCTCCCCGTTGGGGGCCGAGAACATCCCGCACTGTGTGTTGGCGAGATCCCCGATGTGGTTCCTGGCCCAGCTGTACCCGGGGCTCCACGCGTACGCCGCTGCTGCGTGGGCCGCAACGAACTGCACCGCCGCGAGTGCCCACGCCGCGCCTCCGATCACGACGGCGCTGTGAGGAACTTCCCACGTGTCGCCGTCGGCCCTCGAACGGAAGAAGGTCGCGTTTCCTGCCGTTGTCACTGCGGTGGTCGCCTGTCTCTCGTCGTTGCACCCGAACCGCCTTCACGGTCGATGCGGGCGGTGTCTACTGCATGGAGTATTCCGTCCGACGATATGAGTCGACATCAGTCATGTGACTGCATGACCGAGCCGGCGACAGAACGAGGCGGCAGGCTCAGGCGGCGAGCCCGAGGCGACGCTTGCGGCTGTGGTACCGGGCGATCAGAAGCGGTCGCAGCGCCCGGGTGGAGAACGGGATGCTGTTCAGCATCGAGGCATAGCCGGCTGTCGGTGTGGGGTCGGACATGAGCCCGAGCACCAGGTCGGGCCGCGCCGAAGGAGCGCTCCTCGCCATCGCCGTGCGCAGGGTCCGAACGACCGGGTTGTCGAGCAGCGCGAGCAGCGCCTTGAGCAGCGCCTCCTCCTCGTCGAGGTGGTCGGAGATGCTCACCGCCACGGACTCGAGGGCCGTCAGTGCGGCCTCGGCCATCTCGCGGGCCGCCTGCGAGGCAGCGGCGGCGCCGAGCTCCTGGAGACGGTCCAGGCGTCGCGCGAGCCGATCCAGCTCCCGGTCGATCGCGACGTGCTGAACGCTGAGGTCGTGGAGCTCGACCACGTCGGGTGGGGAGGCCTGCGAGAGCGGTCTCCACAACACCTCCTCCTCGCGGCACTGTTGGGAGTGGACGAACTCGATGAGCCATCTCCCCACCCCGACACAGCTGTCGACCTCGCCAGGGGTGGCCGGTGTGTGCTTCAGGGCGGCCCGCATCAGGTCCACGCCCCGGCGCATGATCGTGTGCGCGGCGATGAGCTCGTCGTAGATCTTGCCGCTCTCGGACTCCGCGCTCCGCATCCGATCCTCCTCCGCGTAAGACACTGTTCGTTCATCGAAGTGTGGATCCGCCTTACCGTGGCGGGCATCGGTCAAATGACTCCGGGCCCTCCAACCGATGTGACCTGCGTCAACAGAGGCGTCGGTGATCACGGTGCAGCGCCTGGCTGAACGGGTTCGGTCCGGCTTGTGGGGCGGCAACTCGTCGCGCATGATTCAGTTCCGGAGCGTGACGATCACTGGCGATCAGCGTCGTCGGCCCGGCTGCTGTGCGGCGTGCCGGGGAACGAACGGAGGGGACACCACCCATGACGGCCGACCCGGCGCCGCCCCTATGCCCGCATGTCCCGATGGGCGAGGGACTCTCCGCCACGCGAGTCGTAGCCATCCTCCGGGCCGGCGACTCCTCCCGCGCTGAGGCCGTGGTCGACACGTTGGTGGAGGGCGGCATCCGCTGCCTCGAGCTGACGATGACCACCCCCGGCGCCCTCGACGTCGTCGAACGTCTTGCTGCCAGGCTGCCCGCCGAGGTCGAGGTGGGGATGGGCACGGTGCTCACCGCAGGGGAGGTGGACCGCGCCGTCGCTGCCGGCGCGCGTTTCGTCGTCTCGCCGTCGGTCGTGCCCGCGGTCATCGACGCGGCGTTGCGCCACGGCATCGCGAGCTACCCCGGAGCGCTCACGCCCACCGAGATCCACAGCGCGTGGAGGGCGGGTGCGAGCGCGGTGAAGCTGTTCCCCGCAGGTTGCCTCGGCCCCGGG
>DASYES010000036.1:0-5184 GCA_036498885.1 Pseudonocardia sp. | reverse complement strand
CGATGCCCCAGAGCGCCCGCGTCGGCCGGTGGGCCATGACCTCGTCCCAGTTCGCCGCGGTCAGCCGGAACACCCCGTCGCCCGTGCCCGGCTTGGCGAACTCCGTGGCGAGCTTGGCCCGCAGCATGTTGTCGCCGATCCCGACCGAGCACGACAGCCGGGTGCGCGCGAGCACGGCGGCCCGGATGGCCCGCGCGAGCGCCTCGGGGTCGTCGGTGTGCGCGCCGACGAATGCCTCGTCCCAGCCCATCACCTCGATGACCACGCCGTCGAACCCGCGCAGGGTCGCCATCACCTCGGCGGACACCTCCTCGTAGTGGGGGTTGTCCGCGGGCAGGAACACCGCGTCCGGGCAGCGCTTCACGGCCGTGCGCATCGGCAGCCCGGACCGAACGCCGTGTGCGCGTGCCTCGTACGACGCCGAGGCGACCACAGCGCGCTGTGTCGGATCGCCCTTGCCCCCGACCACCACAGGGAGCCCGGCGAGCTCGGGGCGGCGCAGGATCTCGACCGCGGCGATGAACTGGTCGAGATCGACGTGCAGCACCCACGAGGCCACGCGGCCAGTGTGCCGGGCCCATCGGGAATGAGAAGGGCATTGCTCCGCATTCGCCCGACAGCGTCCCGTCAGAGCATGGGACCCGCACGGCGCCATGCTCTAAGGTCATCCGCACTCGTCCTGCTCCCGGGGCGGCACTCCCGGGAGGGCTGTTGGTGAGGAACCCCCGCGCATTCGCCCTGGTCGGCGTGCTCGTCGGCGTCGCGCTGGTAGCGCCCGTCGTGATGGTGGTGCCGACGCTCGTGGCGCCCACGGGCACCGCGAGCGTCGAGTACGCGGAGTACACGGTCCTGCTCACCGAGACCGGTGACGCCGGCGTGCGCGCCGATGCCGCCGCGGCGGTGCACGCGGCCGGAGGGCAGGTGCTGCGGGAGAACACCGCGGTCGGTGCGCTGGTCGTGCAGGCGCCGGCCACCGGATTCGTGGAGGCCGTCACGGCCGCCGACGCCGTGTTCGGGGCGGTCCGTGCGCGGGTCGTCGGTGCGGCGCCGCCCGCGCACACCGCGCTGGCCGCTTCCTCGCCGATGGCCGCTCCGGCGGTCACGGCCGCTGCATCCCGGGGGCCCGTGGGGCTCGACCCGCTGGACTCGCAGCGGTGGGGGCTGGCGATGACCAAGGCCGATGCCGCCCGTGCGGTGCAGGCCGGAGACCGGCGGGTGCAGGTCGGAATTCTCGACAGCGGCATCGACGCCACCCATCCCGACATCGCCGCGAACATCGACACGGGCCTGTCGCGCAACTTCGTCACCGACATTCCGCGGGACGAGACGGGCGCCGAGATGGACGGCCCGTGCGAGTTCGCCGACTGCATCGACCCCGCCGGCCACGACGACGCGGGCCACGGAACGCACGTGGCCGGGATCGTGGCCGCCGCTGCCGACGGGTCGGGCATCTCGGGTGTCGCGCCGGGAGTCACGCTCGTGAGCATCCGGGGCGGCCAGGACTCCGGGCTGATGTTCCTGCAGCCGGTGATCGACGCGTTGACCTACGGCGCCGACATCGGGCTCGACGTGATCAACATGTCGTTCTTCGTCGATCCCTGGCTCTACAACTGCCTCGACAACCCGGCCGACCCGCCCGAAGCCAGGATCGCGCAGCGGACCACCGTGGAGGCGGTGAGCCGGGCGCTGGAGTATGCGCACGCCAAGGGCGTCACGCTGGTGGGCTCGCTCGGCAACGGGCACGTGGACCTCGGTAGCCCGGGTTCCGACCCCACCAGCCCCGACAGCCCGGCCGGTGCCGCCTACGCGAGGAAGATCGACAACGGCACGTGCCTGCTCCTGCCGGCCGAGGGCCCGCACGTCATCGGGGTGTCGGCGGTGGGGCCGTCGGGGACCAAGGCCGACTACTCGAACTACGGGCTCGAGCAGGTCTCCGTGGCCGCGCCCGGTGGCTGGTTCCAGGACGGGTTCGGCACGCCGAGCTTCCGGCGTCCGGAGAACCTCGTGCTCTCCACCTACCCGCGCAGCCTTCTCGAGGCGAGCGGGGCGGTCGACGCGAAAGGCGCGGTCACGGCGGCCGGCGCCGCCGGCGGTGTGCAGGATTTCTGCGGTCCGCGTGGTTGCGGCTACTACGTCCCCCTGCAGGGCACATCGATGGCCGCACCGTACGTCGCGGGCGTCGCGGCACTGGTGGTGAGCGAGTTCGGCAGCCCCGACCCGCTGCACCCGGGGAGCCTGACGATGCCCCCCGACGCGGTGGAGCGCGTGCTCGTGGACACGGCCGCAGCGAGGTCGTGCCCGGCGCCGGTCGTGTCCTACAGCCGGGAAGGAGAGTCGCCGGACTTCGACGCCCTGTGCGCCGGAGATGCGGAGTTCAACGGGCACTACGGCGCGGGCATCGTCGACGCGCTGGCTGCGGTGAGCGCCGGCGCGAGCTGATCCGGCTGATCGGTCGGGTAACTTCGGGATGATTCCGGGGTTACCCCGGAGCCCTCCACCGCCGCGGTCCTCGATGATCGCGACCATGGCGAGCAACTCCCGTGGTTGGCGGCAGATGACGCTCTGGCTGCACGTCCTGACCTCGGCCGGCTGGATGGCCTTGGCGCTGGTGCTCTTCGCGCTGCTCTACCTCGCCGTGACGGCCCGGGATCCGGCGACGACGGCCGGGGCGACGGCGATGGCGCGCTACCTCGACGTCGCGCTGCTCGCCCCGCTCGGGAACGCGTCGGCGGCGACGGGGATCATGCTGGGGCTCGGCACGCAATGGGGCCTGACCCACCACCGCTGGGTGCTCGCCAAGTTCGCGATCACGCTCGTGCAGCTCTACGCCGGCGTCTTTCTGCTCTCCCCGGCGCTCAACGCGACAGGCGAGGCCCTCGGCGCGGCTCCGCGGCCTGCGTTGCTCCTGGGCACCGTGGCGATGGCGTCGGCCATCGCGTTCCAGGCGTGGCTGTCGGTGGTGAAGCCGGGTGGGAGGACCCGCTGGTCCCGGGATCGCCGCACGGGGCGTCCGGTGCGTCTTCCCACCGCCGCGGCCTGGATCTTCGCGGGCGCTGTGCTGGCTCCCGCCACCGACATCGCCGTGGGCACCAAGGGTTCCCCAGTCCGTTCCTGTCGTTGGTCGTGGTCGGGGTGGCGGTCGGGGTGCGGCGCCGGACGCTGCGGGAGGCACGTGCGCTCGCCGTCTCCCCGGGCGTGGGGTGAGCGCTGGTCAGCGCGTGGGCGTCGGCGCGATGTGCCGTACCACCGACGAGGCCATCCGCAGCGAGCCGATCCCGGTGGGATGGAACGGGAAGGGGTCGGCCATGCCCTGCAGATCGGGCCCCAGACCGTCGATCCCGTCCTCGCACAGCAGCCCGAGCTCGGGGCGGGCGACCGCGAAGCCGTACTTCTCCGCCCCGGCCTCGAGCACCGCGTTGAGCTGCTCGTTGCGGTCGGTGAGCAGGCGGATCTTGCCGGCATCGAGTCCCGGGTAGCCCTCGGCGCGCGTGTCGGCACAGTCGGCGTCGGGAGGGAACGCGCCGTAGGACGTCATCACGATGATCTGGGGGCGGCCGGGCAGGTCGTTGAGGTCGATGAGCAGGTCGCCGTACACGCGGTCGAACGCCGCCATCCGATAGTCGAACTCGCCCTGGGTGAGCTGGTCGGAGCAGTCCGAGACGCCGTAGCAGTAGCGCAGGAAGTCGGTCCAGCCGACGTCGTTCGGGCCGATCGCCACCACGACGAACCGCAGATCCCGCACTTGCTTGAGCACACCGATCTGGGCGGGGATCAGCCGGTCGCCGCGCTGTTGCGGGCCGCGCAGGCCGGTGGTGACGGTGGCGCTCGGACAGGCGAGGTTGAGCACGTTCGCCGAGGTGAGGTGCCCGATCTCGGCGGCGAGCGAGTCGGTGCTGCGCTCGCAGGCTGCGTCGTCGGCCGTGCCGCCGGGCATCGGCGGGCCGCCGACCCGGACGGCCCGCGAGTCGCCGATCACAGCGCCCTCGAAACCGCTGACCGGCGGCCCGACCGGATCCGGGCTCAGGTGGTACGCGCCGACGAGCTGAGCGAGCGAGGACACCCCGCGCAGCCCCTGCACGGCGCCGCCGTAGGCGAGCACCCCCGACAGACCCCAGGCCACGACGGACGCGACGACCGCGATCGCGGTCATCCGCCGCGCAGCCCGCAGGCAGTAGGCGACGATCTCGGGAAGCGGCGCGTGGCCCCCGGTCTCACGGCTCTGGCGGCGAAGCACGACAAGCGTGCGCACTCCGGCCGCGCCTGCCGCGGCCGTGAGCGTGAAGGCGATCAGCCCGAGGCCACCGAGTACGTACCAGGTGAGGAAGCCCTTGGTGACGGTCGAGATCGCGGCCTCGCCCGCCTTGGGGGCCGCGCCGGGGTCGAACACCGCGGCCGCGGCCGCGTTGCGTTGCACCGGTCCCATGGTCAGCTGCGGGCGCAGCGGCCCATAGACACGTAACCGGTCGACGTCGAGCGCGGTGTTCCCCACCTGCACGAGGCGAGCGGGACCGGCGACGGACAGCTCCGGGGGCCGGGCCCCGACCTCGATGTGCTGGCCGAACACCTCGAGATCCTGGGCCGGGGTGAGCGCGACCGTGGTGGGGATGCCGACACCGAGGCAGAACAGCACGAGCAGCAGCGTCGGCCACGAACGCAGCTCCCGGAGCACGGTTCGCCTGCCATCCCCCCTGTCCAGTGCTCCGCCCCCGTTCGTCCGTGATCGGCGATCACCAACCAGGATGAGCGATCGCGACCACCGACGGTACCTGCGAGCGGTCGATCCCCGAGGTCCGATTTCCGCCGGGCGGGTCAGCGTGCGGGTACGGCGCGCACCGCCAGGAGTGCCACGTCGTCGTCCAGCGGGTCGGCGGAGAAGCGTTCGACCGCCTCCCGCACCGCGGCGACGACCTGTCGCGCGGGCCGCCCGGCCGCACCGGTGGCCACTTCGAGCAGCCGCTCGGCACCGAACTGCTCGCGGCCGCGGCGGCGCTCGGTGACCCCGTCGGTGTAGACGAGCAGCGTGTCGCCAGGTCCGAGACAGTGTGGCGTGCACGTGAGGCGTACGGACGGCAGCAGCCCGACGGCCGTGCCGAACTGCCCGATGAGCTCAGCGGTGCCGTCGGCCCGCAGGAGCACGGGTTGAACGTGCCCGGCGAGCACGAGCTCGACGTCGAGCCCGGCATG
>DASYES010000035.1:0-2856 GCA_036498885.1 Pseudonocardia sp. | reverse complement strand
GAGACCATCCGGGTGGTCAGCGCTGCTTGCGGCAAACCGCAGGCCCGCGTTGCCGCGACCGTGCTCTACAGCCTCGACGCTCCGGACGGCGATGTCGGGTCTACTGGCATGCAGCAGGATCGCCAACATCGACGCCACCGCGACCGGGATGATGAAGACGGGACGATGCCGGTCTTCGGCCTGGTCGCGGCGTTCAGCGTCCGGCCCGGCCGCCATCGCCGCGCCAATTTTGCTCCATCCAACGCAGGTGCTCCTTCCTGCGTTCGTCGAGGCCGGCAGCATTCTCTGTCGTTCCCGGTAGGCTCCGAACCGGCCGCGTGGCCACTGCATCGGGGGATGACATCCATGTCGGTCGACAGCCTGCTCCAGGCGATTCCGCCGCTGCTCGTGTACCTGATCGTGGGCGGCGTGATCGGTATCGAGAGCCTGGGCATCCCGCTGCCCGGTGAGATCGTCCTGGTCAGCGCCGCATTGATGTCGTCGCGTCACGAGCTGGCCGTCTCGCCGCTCTGGATCGCCGTCGCCGGCTCCGCCGGAGCCATCGTCGGCGACTCGATCGGCTACGGCATCGGGCACCACCACGGCCGGTCGCTGTTCGACTGGCTCGGTAGACGGTTCCCGAAGCACTTCGGGCCCAGGAACGTGAACTTCGCGGAGAGCGTCTTCACCCGCTGGGGCGTGCTCGCGGTGTTCTTCGGCCGGTTCATCGCGCTGCTGCGGATCTTCGCCGGGCCGCTCGCCGGAGCGCTGAAGATGCGCTACCCCAAGTTCCTCGCCGCCAACGTCTTGGGCGGTATCTGCTGGGCCGCCGGCACGACGCTCGGCGTCTACTACCTCGGGGTCGTAGCCGAGACGTGGCTCAGCCGCTTCTCCTGGATCGGCCTGACTGTGGCCCTGGTGACCGGCCTGACGATCGGCTTCGTGGTCAAGCGCAAGACCGAGCGGATGGCCGACAAGTACGCCGAGGAGCAGGCCGACTAGGCGAACGTGTGAGCAATCGGAGCTGTTCAGCCGAAGAGCCTCCTGTTGGTGTCGAGCAGAAGGGCGGCTCCGCCATATCTCTGAGGTTCACCGCTCTCGTGGGAGGTCGGCCTCGTCGTGCTCCGACGGGTCGTAGTGCGGGCCGTCCGGCTCGCTCCGCATCGCCATGAGCTCCTCGGGCGTCGGCAGCTCCCGCCTGACCCTGTTCATGAAGCCCCCAGATCCCAAAGAGCCACTACGCGGTGGACCGGGCGGTCCCGGACTCGTCCGGCGGTGTCCGATCGCGCGCTCGTAGCCGACGGCAGCGAGCCGCGGCGGCGGCGCGGCGAACACGACGGCGCGCAGGGCGGTGGCCATGCGGCTGCGCGCCCGGGTCATCCGCGCGGTGCGGTCGGACAGCGCGGTCGCGAGCGCGTGGCTCAGCTCCACGGCGTCCTCGAGGGCCAGGCAGCCGCTCTGCCCGAGGCTGGGGACGATGGCGTGCGCGGCGTCACCGAGCAGCGCCACCCGCGGCTCGTCGTCGGGTCCGACGAACGCCGGGAACGGGCGGGGCAGGCGGTAGAGGTCGTGGCGGAGCACAGCCCGGGCCGGCGTCGCCTCCACCACCTCCCGGATGGGCGCGTGCCACGACCCGAACCGGCGCAGCACCTCCGCGCGCTCGTCCCCGCCGGACTCCCCCGCGGCCTGCTCGCCGGTGCCGAACGAGTGCACGCGGCCATCGCCGAGCTGGGTCAGCCCGAACTCCGCCCCACGCCCGAGCGTCTGTGAAAGCTCGGCCAGCCGGAACGGCGCCTCCGTGACCCCACGCCACGCGGCGAACATTCGCCACCGAGGCGGCCGTCCCGCTCACCATCGACGGTGGGCGCAGCTACCCCGGGTTCACTCCGGGCCGAGGTGGACGCCGTCATGGAGGGCAACGCGTGCCGGCTGCTTCCCGATCTGCCCCGTAGGGCTGTGACACCGTTGCGCGCGTGACCGACCGTCCTGGCGGCCCCGACAGCGGCACACCGTCGTGGCGTGACCAGTTCACCGAGCAGCTCGGTGCGCTCGGGCCGGAGCTGGCATCCCCCGCGCGACGATGCAGGTCCAGGCATGGCTGATGGTGTGCGAACCGACCGAGCAGACCGCCCAGGAGATCTAGGACCGGCTCGCCCTCTCGGCCGGCTCGGTCAGCACGGCCCTTCGCCAGCTGGTCGCCGCGGGAGTGCTCGAACGCGTATCACGCCCCGGTGAGCGACGCATCTTCGACCGCATCGCGTCGAACAGCCGGGACGGACCGCTGCAGGTGAAACTGCGTGCCCTCCCCCGCATGCGCGAGGCCGCCGATCGCGGGATCGGCTGCCGCAGGTCACGACGTCGACTTCCGCCTCACCGACATGCGCGACGACGCGTTCACCTGGTTCGGCACCACCTGCGCGAACACATCGCACAGCGCGCCATTTAACCAGCCCGGCGACCGACCGAGCACATCCGCGCCATGGGCCACCGAACCAGGGGACGTCACCACCGGCCCCGGGCTCAGCGCGAGCAGTTGGGTATAGAGGGCAGCGATGCCCGGCCAGTCAGGTGGCGCGACGGTCCACGCGGCCCACACCGCGCTGCAAAATGCCTCGCTGCCGGGCGGCGACGCGTTGTCACGTACCCGTCGACCACCCTCAGCGACACCAAACTCGTCGCGGGCCATGCCGCGACCCCAACCGACGCCCTACCCCTGACGTCGAATCGGGGCGGTTGTCCGGGATCGGGTACGGGCCGCGTGCTCGTGCGCGGTCCGCTCCGTCAGGCCATGGAAAAGGCCGGCACGGTCGACTCAGGTGAGCGCTCCTATCGCAGAGCGGGCAGGGCTCGTCCCGTCCGACGGACCCGCAGCACCTG
>DASYES010000034.1:0-4660 GCA_036498885.1 Pseudonocardia sp. | reverse complement strand
TGACGCCGGCGAGATGCAGCGCGTAGTAGGCGGCGACCGGCAGCCCGACGTCCCATGCCAGGCCGCGGGCCATCGAGAGATAGGCGCCGCGGCGGGAGTCGGTGCGCTCGACCGCGGGCAGAGGCTCGGTCGGGGAGGTGTTCGACGCGATGTTCGGCACGCAGAGAGCGTGCACCAGCCGGATCTGACATGTCAACTATGACAGGTCAGATATGACTGAAACGCGGATCACCTCGGACACGGACATCTGACCGTTAGCATTGCTCACCGTGACGAAGGCGACGCGAGCGGCCATCGGAGCAGTCACCACCACCACCGTCGCCGTGCTACCGGTGTTCCTCACCGGTGCACTGGCCGTACAGATCTCCGCGGAGCTGGGGTTCGATCCCGCCGGTCTCGGGCTCGTCGTGGCGCTCTATTTCGGGATCAGCGCGCTGGCCTCGATCCCCTGCGGCTGGCTCGTCGAGCGCTTCGGCTCCGGGCCGACCAGCCGGGCGGCAGTGACGGGCGTGGCGGTCACGATGACTGCTGTCGCCGCGTTCGCCTACTCCTACGCGAGCCTGATCGCCGTCCTGCTCTGCAGCGCGTGGTGCAACGTGCTCGGCCAGCTCTCGTCCAACCTGACGCTCGCCCGGTACGTCCCCGCCACCCGCCTCGGCCTCTCCTTCGGGATCAAACAGTCCGCGATCCCGCTGGCGACCCTCCTGTCCGGAGTCGCGGTGCCGGCCGTGGCCCTGACGGTCGGCTGGCGGTGGGCCTATGTGATCGGCGCCGCGCTCGCGCTCGCCGCGCTCCTCGTCGCGCCGCGCGACACTGCGGGACGGGAGCGCACCGTCCCCGCGCCAGGGGAGCGAGCCACGGCCGCGCTCAGCGTGATCGGGATCGCCGGTGCATTGGCGGCGGCCGCGGCCAACGCGCTCGGCATCTTCCTCGTGGCATCCGCCGTGGAGCGCGGCATCAGCCCCGGCATCGCCGGCCTGACGTTGACGATGGGCAGCGTCGTCGGGCTCACGCTGCGGCTGACGCACGGCTGGCTCGCCGACCGGAGGTCGGGTGGTCACGTCGCAGTGGTGGCCGGGAGCCTGCTGCTGGGCGCGGGCGGTCTCGCCCTCCTCGCGGTGCCCGGCACGGCGGCGCTGGTGATCGGTACCGTGCTGGGCTTCGGCCTCGGCTGGGCCTGGCCGGGCCTCCTGCAGTTCGCGGTCGTGCGACTCAACCCGTCCGCGCCCGCGGCGGCGACCTCCATCGTGCAGGCGGGGGTGTACGCAGGCGGCTTCATCGGACCGGTCGGGTTCGGGTTCATCGCCACTCACGCGTCGTTCCCCACGGCGTGGTTCACCGGTGCCGTCACGATGGTGGTGGCCGCGGCGTTGATGGTGCTGGGCAGGCGGATGCTCGTGGCGCACCGGTCGGCACGTGAGGCGGCCGCCGCACCAGCCGCGTAGAGCTGGTCAACGCCGCGAACGCACGGCCTCCAGCAGGGCACGCAGGGTCGTCTCGGCCGCCGTCGTGCTGATCTCCTGCGGGTCGCCGTCCAGATGCAGCTCGTGTACCTGAACGTCCGTCCCGTCGTCGACACCGACGACGACCGTGCCGGGTTCCTGCCCGTCCTGCGGGTCGGGGCCACCCGCGCCCGTCACCGCGACGGCCACGTCAGCGCCCAGCAGCCGCCGCACGCCCCGGGCCATCGCCGCCGCGGCCTCGCCGCTGACCACCGGGCCGGGGGGCACACCCAGCACCTCGTGCTTGACCTCGCTCGAGTAGGCCACCAGCGAGCCGCGGAACCACTGGCTGGCCGCCTCCGCCGCCGCGAGCGCGGAGGCCACCATTCCTCCGGTCAGCGACTCCGCCACGGCGATGGAGAGCTCGTACTCGCGCGCCAGCTCGGAGACCTCGCCCGCGAGGCGGTCGCGGGTCACTTCGTCCGGTTCCGCCGTCTGCTCCGTCGAGTCTGTGTGCACGCGAGCCCGGTACCCCGCAGGTGACCTGATCAATCGGAGGACAGCCGATGGGCGAGGGCGATTGCGTCATAGGGCGCGTGCACCTTGACGTCGTTGTCGAAGTAGACGAACACGTCCCGGCCCTCGGGACGCCTGGGAGCCGCCGGAGCCACGGTGTGCTCGCCCGTCGGCGCCTCACCGGCCTGCCACGCCCGGACCTTCACCGCCCACGCGTCGAGGGCATCCGGCGTGTAGCCGCTGGTGTAGAGCTCGGAGTCGCCGTGCAGCCGGGCGTACACGAAGTCCGACGTCACGTCCTCGAGGAACGGCCACGTTCCCGCCGTGTCCGCCACCACGAGCGCGACGTCCTGCTCGCGGAGCAGCTCGACGAACGCCGACGTGCAGAAGCTGGGATGGCGCACCTCGAGGGCGTGGCGCAGGGGGCGGTCGGCGCCGGTCTCCGTGTGTGCCCGCCCGTCGAGCCGCTCGTCGTGGTGCGTGGCCAGCTCAGCGGCGGCACCGGTGGTGCGCGGCAGCAGCGTGAGGAACGCCGCGATTCGGCCTGGGTCGAAGCGCAGGCGCGGTGGGAGTTGCCACAGCAGCGGCCCGAGCTTCGGGCCGAGCGCAAGCACACCCGAGGCGAAGAAGTTCGCCAGCGGTGTCTCGACGTCCCGCAACTGCTTGAGGTGCGTGATGAAACGGCCGCCCTTGACCGCGAAGAGGAAGTCGTCAGGGGTTTCGGCGGCCCAGGCGCGGTAGCTCTCCGGACGCTGCAACGAGTAGAAGGACCCGTTGATCTCGATGCTGGTCACCTGCCGCGACAGATGCTCCAGCTCCCGGCGCTGGGCGAGCCCACGCGGGTAGAACGTGCCACGCCACGGCGGATAGCGCCAACCCGACGTCCCCACCCGGGTAACAGCCACGTGCGCGAGCATCCCACCCGGCGGGCAGGATGGCCCGTGTGGATGACGAGGCAGCAGCAGTGGTGACCGGCGCGGCCGGAGCCCTCGGGCAGGCGGTCGTTGCCGAGTTCCTGGCCGGCGGCAGACCCGTGATCGCCCTGGATCGCGCCGGGGCCCGCCTGGACGAGCTCGCCGAACGCGACGGCGTGTACGCCGTGGCCGCCGACCTCGGAAGCCGCGATGCGGTGCACGCCGCCTTCGCCACAGCCGACGCGCTGCCCGTCGTGCCGTCCGCGCTCGTGGCGCTCGCCGGGGCGTTCGTCCCGGGCAAGTTGACCGACGTCGACGAGGAGGGGCTCGACGCGCTGTGGCGCTCCAACTTCGGCTCGGCGCTGTGGTCGGCGCAGGCGATCGCGCCGCGCCTCGCCGCGCGCGGTGGCGGCGCGATCCTGACCGTCGGCTCCAAGACCGCTGTGCACGGTCCCGCGCCGGTGGCTCACGCCACGAGCAAGGCCGCCGTCGTACGGCTCACCGAGCTGCTGGCCGACGAGCTGCGCCGCGACCGGATCCGCGTCAACGCCGTGCTCCCCTCGGTGATCGACACACCGGCCAACCGCGCCTGGATGTCGGCCGAACTCGCGGCACGGGCCGTTCCGCCTGCTGCGATCGCGAAGATCATCGCTTTCCTGTGCGGGCCCGACGCGGCCCCCATCAGCGGCGCGGCGATTCCGGTGTACGGCGATGCCTGATCTGCGTAGCGCGGTCGGGGACGTGCTCGACTGGCCCGTCGACCACGCCGCCGCCGCCGTTGTCAAGGCCGACGGCACGGTGCTCGCCACGGCCGGTGAGCAGGACCGGGTGTTCCGGCTCGCCTCGGTGACCAAGCCACTCGCTGCCTACGCCGTGCTCATCGCGGTGGAGGAGGGCGCGGTCGAATGGGACATGCCGGCGGGCCCCGACGGTTCGACTGTTCGTCATCTCGCCGCGCACGCCTCCGGCCTCGCGCCAGCCGACCGCGTCGTGCAGGCGGCCCCGGGCACCCGCCGCATCTACTCCAACGCCGGGTTCGACGTGCTGGGCGAGACGATCGCCGCCTCGACGGGCATGCCGTTCGCCGAGTACCTGCACGAGGCCGTGTTCGAGCCGCTCGGAATGACCGCGAGCAGGCTCGACGGCTCCCCCGCTGCGGACGCCGTCAGCTCCTGTGCCGACCTCGTGCGGTACATCGCCGAGCTACAGGCTCCGACGCTCGTGCATCCCGACACGCTGGCCGAGGCCACCAGGGTCGCGTTCCCCGGTATCGACGGCATCCTGCCCGGTTTCGGCAGGCAGCGGCCCAACGACTGGGGACTGGGGTGGGAGATCCGCGACGGGAAGTCGCCGCACTGGACCGGCGCCAGTAGCTCGCCCCGGACGTTCGGGCACTTCGGGGTGACCGGCACCTTCCTCTGGGTCGATCCGGACGCAGGCGCCGCCTGCGTAGCGCTCACCGACCGCGACTTCGGGCAGTGGGCCATCGAGGCATGGCCACCGTTCACCGAGAAGGTTCTGGCCGCGCTCTGACGCCCGCAATGTCGTTCACGACCGGCCCGGCGCGCGGGAATGATCCGGCGGGATGGTCCGTTGTACGAGCTGTCCGAACCGGGCGACCTGTGTCCCCGGGTCTCACCTGACAAGAGCCACCGCGGAATACCGTCCGGCAGGAGCTGCGGTGTGCCACTCGCCGCGAGGCGACCAGCGCTCGGTTCGGACACCCCTTGAGCCCAACCCTTCTCCACCCTGACCTGCTGCGCCCGGCGATTCCCGCCGCCGGGCGCA
>DASYES010000033.1:0-9395 GCA_036498885.1 Pseudonocardia sp. | reverse complement strand
CTCCTCGACGATCTTCGCGCAGAAGGCCGGCAGGTCGCCGGGGTTGCGGCTCGACACCAGACCGTGGTCGGTGACGACCTCGTCGTCGACCACCGTGCCCCCCGCGTTGCGGATGTCGGTGCGCAGACTCGGGTACGACGTGAGTGTCCTGCCACGCACGAGGTCGGCCTCGACCAGCGTCCACGGCCCGTGGCAGATCACCCCCACCGGCTTCCCCGCGCGGACGATCTCCTGCACGAAGCCGACGACGTCGGAATCCATCCGCAGCCGGTCCGCGTTGACCGTGCCCCCGGGCAGGATGAGCGCGTCGTAGTCCGCCGCGGATGCCTCCTTCACCGCTTTGTCCGCGGTGAAGGTGTCAGCGGGCTCGATGTCGTGGTTCATCGCCCGGATCCCGCCCTCCGACAGCGAGAGGATCTCTGTCCGCGCGCCCTCGCTGGTCACCGCGTCGCGCGGCTGCTCGAGCTCCACCTGCTCCACCCCGTCGGTGGCCAGGATCGCGATGCGCTTGCCGTCCAGCCTGCCTGCCATGTGTTCCTTCCTCGCTCCCTCGTGTCGGGATCTCTCCGGTTCGCGTACCCGGCCCCGGTGGCGGGTACGCACCGGCATGGCCGAGTTCAAGAAGGGCGACCGCGTCTCCTGGAAGAGCCACGGGGGCACCGCAGAAGGCGAGGTCGAGGAGAAGATCACCGAGGACACGGACGCCGCCGGACGCACCGTACGGGCCTCGCCCGACGACCCCCAGTACAAGGTCCGCAGCGAGAAGAGCGGCGGCGACGCCGTGCACAGGCCGGGTGCGCTGAAGAAGGAGAGCTGACCTGCGGCGCAGGCGTGGGCGTCAGGAGCCGGTCAAGCGAACCACAGCCCGCGCGATCGCCGCCCGGATCGGTCGTCGGTCAGGTCGGGGACCGGCGAAGAACCCATCGTGCGCAGCGCCGGGAGCACCGTCCGACCCTCCTCGAAACGCTGGAGCACCCGCGGGTCGACGTAGGCGCTACGGGCCACCGTCGGAGTGTTGCCGAGGTGCTCCGCCACCTCCTTGATCGCCCGGTTCGCCACGCGTTTGCGCGCGTTCCTTCTCCGGACCCCGCCCTGTGCCACGCCCGCCGCCAGCGTGACGGCGGGCGTGGCAAGAGCTGAACGTGATCGCGGCGCAGCGTCGCCAGCCCGAACGTGCGGCGAGCTACCGGCAGGGTCGTGGTAGCTCCATCCGCGGCCGCGGCGGCGTCGAGTCATGCCCGGTGTCGCGGGATCGACACGGTCCAGCCCGGGTGGTGCCGCGCTCACTCTGCGCTCACTACCCGCCTGGACGGCTCCATATCCCCCGGAACCACGCGCGACCGCTCGTCAGGTGACCACAGGGGTGTCCGCGTGCTCCCGGCAGGTCGCCGCTTCCGGCCGGGCCTCCAGCCGCTCGTCGTCGATCCGGCGGTGGCAGACCGCGCAACAACCGTAGGTTCCCGCGTCGATCCGCTCGACGGCGTCGATCAGCCGGCGGCGCTGCTCGGCGATGGTGTCGACGCTGAGCTCGGCCTCCATCGTGGTGTTCACCTCGGAGCCGAAATCGGCCGGATGCTGGCCGAGGGCGCCTTCCTCGCCGACCATGTCGGCCGACGTCTCCGCGAGGCTCGACCGGGCGAACCGTTCGCGCTCGTCGAGGTCGGCCAGTTCGGTGGTCAGCAGCGTGCGGGCACGGTCGAGGTCCACATTCGTCCTTCCGTCGCGTGCGGGAAGCATCAGTGGACTCGCATACCCACCCCGCCGAGCCGGTACGCCTCCACCATGGGGCGGTCCGCCCGGTGGTGGAGACGACCAGCTCAGCGGGTTCTCGGCGGGGTCAGCTCCCGGGGTGGCGGGCGTTGGGAGCCCGACCGTAGGGCTGCTCGACGGGCTCGACGGGCTCACACGCCACGATCGGCCGCACCTGCGGGGCGTCGGCGAGGGCCAGCGGCTCGCCGTGGTGGCGCAACCGCATCGGAGGCCCGCTGACGAGCCGGTACTCGGCCTCGCCGGGCCGGATCTCCACGCGCAGCTGCCGGCCCTGCCACTTCAGACCGAACGAGATGCGCGACAGCGCGGGCGGCAGCTGTGGGGCGAACGCGATGCCGCCGTTGTCGAGCCGCATCCCGCCGAACCCGGAGACGACCGCCGTCCAGGTGCCCGCCATCGACGCGATGTGCACGCCGTGCTCGGTGTTGCCTGCCAGGTTGTTCAGGTCGACCAGCGCCGCCTCGGCGAGGTAGTCGTAGGCCAGGTCCAGGTGCCCCGTCCAGGCCGCGACGACGGCCTGGGTGCAGGCCGACAGCGACGAGTCGCGCACCGTGATGGCCTCGTAGTAGGCGAAGTTGCGCTGCATCTGCTCCGGGCTGAACGCGTCCGGGCGCAGCTGGATCGCCAGCACCAGGTCGGCCTGCTTCGAGACCTGCTTGCGGTACAGGTCGAAGTAGGGCACGTGCAGCAGGAGCGGGTACTTCTCCGGTGGGGTGTTCTCGAAGTCCCAGCCCTGGTGGTTGGTGAAACCCTCCGACTGCGAGTGGACGCCCAGCACCTCGTCGTACGGGATGCGCATCGACTTGGCGGCGTCGCGCCAGCTCGCCATCTCCTCGGCGTTGACGCCCAGCCGCCCCGCAGCCCGCGAGTGCCGCGCCGCCGTGTCTGCGGCGACCCGCAGGTTCTGCTGGGCCATGAGGTTCGTGTAGACGTTGTTGTCCACGATGGCCGTGTACTCGTCCGGGCCCGTGACGCCGTCGATCCGGAACTGCCCCGCGGAGTCGTGGTGGCCCAGCGAGCGCCACAACCGCGCAGTGGCCACCAGCAGCTCCAGCCCGACCTCACGCTCGAAGTCGACGTCGCCCGTGGCGGCGACGTGCCGGCGCACCGCGTCGGCGATGTCGGCGTTGATGTGGAACGCCGCGGTGCCGGCCGGCCAGTAGCCCGAGCACTCGTGCCCGCGGATCGTCCGCCAGGGGAATGCCGCTCCGGAGAGCCCCAGCTGCTCGGCGCGCTCGTAGGCCATCGGCAGGATCGACTGCCGCCACCGCAGCGCGTCCGCGGCCGCTTCCGGCGCGAGGTGCGAGAGCACCGGCAGGCAGAACGTCTCGGTGTCCCAGAAGGTGTGACCGTCGTAGCCCTCGCCGGTCAGCCCCTTGGCCCCGATCGCCCGTCGCTCGGCCCGGGCACCTGCCTGCAGCACGTGGAAGACCGCCACCCGCACGGCCTGCTGCAGCTCCGCGTCGCCGTCGATCTCGACGTCGGCGGTCTCCCAGAAGTCGTCGAGGTACTGACGTTGCTCTGCCTGCAATCCCTCCCAGCCCGTGTAGCGGGCCGCGGCCAGCGCCGCGCGCACCTGATCGTGCAACGCCGGCTGCGAGCGCCGGGCCGACCAGCCGTACGCCAGGTACTTGATGATCCGCAGCTTCTGCCCAGGCTGCAGCCGGGTGATCACCGTGGTGCGCCCGATGTCGTCGCTGGCCTCCGAGCTGACGCTCACGCCGTCGGGCCCGTGGACCTCATGGTCCATCGCCGCCGCCACCCGCAGGGCGGACCTGCGGGTGTGGTGGATCAGGATCGCGCCCGCCTCGTCGGCGCGGTACTGCTCGGCAACCAGCGGGTCGGTCAGTGCGGCCTCGACGCGCGGGTCGGCGTCGTTGCGGGCCGGCATCTGTTCGTTGGCCACCAGCTCCGACTGCACGACGAGCAGCGCGGGCGCGTCGAGCACCTCGACCTCGTAACAGATCGCGGCGACGGCCCGCTGCGTGAGCGAGACCATCCGCGTGCTGCGCACGGCCACCACCCGGCCGGCGGGTGACGCCCACTCCACCTCGCGGGTGAGCGTGCCGCCGCGCAGGTCGAGCACCCGCTCGTGGCGGCGCAGCTCGCCGTAGCGCAGGTCGAACGGCTCGTCCTCGACGAGCAGCCGGATCAGCTTGCCATTGGTGACGTTGATGATCGTCTGGCCGGATTCGGGGTAGCCGTACCCGCCCTCGGCGTACGGCAACGGGCGGCGCTCGTAGAAGGAGTTGAGGTAGGTGCCCGGCCAGGCGTTGGGCTCCCCCTCGTCGAGGTTGCCCCGTAACCCGATGTGGCCGTTCGACAGCGCGAACACCGACTCGACCTGGCCGATGGTGTCGAGGTCGAGTCTCGGCTCACGGACGACCCATGGCTCCACGGTGAAGGGCCGTGCGGTGTCAGGGCTCATCGCTGCTCCTCCAGCAGTTGTGCGAGGTCGGTGACCACCGTGTCCGCTCCGTTCGCGCGCAGGGCGTCGGCGTGCCCCACGCGGTCGACACCGACGACGAAGGCGAACCCGCCCGCCTTCCCCGATGCCACTCCCGCCAGCGCGTCCTCGAACACCACGGCCTGCGACCGGTCGACGTCGAGGTCGGCGGCCGCGGCGAGGAACGTGTCGGGCGCCGGCTTACCCGGCAGGCCGCGCTCGCGGGCCGTGACGCCGTCGACGCGGTGGTCGATCAGCGGGCTCAGCCCCGCCACGTCGAGCACCTGGGCGGCGTTGGCCGAGGACGACACGCATGCCGTGGACAGGCCCGCGTCCTTCACGGCGTGCAGGTACCGGACCGACCCCGGGTAGACGGTGACCCCGACTGTGGTGATCTTCTCCTGGACGAGATCGTTCTTCTTGGTGGCCAGCGCGTAGATCGTCTCGGCGTCGGGCGGGTCACCGGGCTCACCCTCGGGTAGCTCGATCCCCCGTGAGCGGAGAAACGCGTCGGTGCCCGCCAGCCGCGGCTTTCCGTCGACGTAGGGGCCGTAGTCGGCCGTGACGTCGAAGGGCCGGAACGGGGTGCCGTCGCGCTCCGCGCGGGCTCGCAGATAGTCGTCGAACATCTGCTTCCACGCGGCGGCGTGCACGCTGGCGGTGTCGGTCAGGACACCGTCGAGATCGAAGAGGCACGCGCGCGTGCCATCAGGGAGGCCGAGCATGGGACAACGGTACAGAAGCCCATGATCATCTTTGGGGGCGCATGCCCTGCTCACCCACTCGGTCGGGTACGGCTGTGAGCAGCAACATCGCCGGAGTTCCGGCTCCAGCGGTGACGGTGATCGCGCAGCCCGGGGGCGTCCTGCGCACGACCACCGTGAGTGTCCCGCCGTTCGGGAGCGGTTCAATTTCCTCCTGTACCGCCCTGCGCACGACGTGGAGCACCTGCATCGCGGTCACCGGCACCGGTTCGAGCCCGCCCTCGACGTCCATCTCGACCTGCAGCCGCGCCCCGAACCTCGCCCGCTCGAGCTCCAGATAGCCGCGCACCGCGTCGAGCTCCTGGCCGAGCGTGCTCATCCCCTCCCGATCGTTGGCACGGGACAGGTCGGCGAAGCCGAACAGGAGCTCGCGGGCCCGGGACGGGTCGGTGCGGATCAGGGCGGCAATCGTGTTGAGCGAGTTGTAGACGAAATGCTGCTCGAGCCGTCTGGACTGCCCGGACGGCGGGGGCGCGGGAGTCGGACCGGGCCCGCGGGACTGCGGCGCGGATGATGCGCCGGCACCACGCCTGCTCGGGGCAGGCGGGCGATCCGATACCTGCACCGCGGGGGCCTGCGCAGGCTCCGGTGGCCGCGCCCACGCCGATTCCCGCACGGCCGACGACGCGAGCAGGCCTCGCCACTGCGGCCGCCGCATCCGGTCGCCGCCGATCCAGCCCGTGAACTCCACGAGCCCCACCAGCTCGGGTGCCGCCCAGCTCGCGTGGCGGGTGGCGTCGGCAGGCACGTCTCCGGTGAAGGGCGAGACAGGCACCCTGCGCGCCACGAGCGCGGCGGCCAGCTGGCGGCGCTGCTCCAGCGACACCCCCACCCGTCCGACGTACTGCAGTGAACTCGACGCGGTCGACGAACCAGACACCGCGGGCGATGCATCGGTCGGCACACCGAGCAGCAGCGTGCCGACGGAGTCGGGACGCCGGGGATCGGCCGGCGTCCACCCACCCACGCACACCTGGCGCATACGGCGGACGGGTACGCGAATCCAGAAGCGGGAGCGTCCGCCCGGGTGGTACCGGCCCCTCAGGTGACGCGCGTGCAGCCCTTCGGCGCCCTTCTGGTCGGCGATGGCCAGCATCGTGTCCAGTTCGGTGGCGGGCAGCGGCGAGGTGGTCCAGACCGGCGGGCTGGCGAACCCGAGGCCGTCGAGCAGTGCGCGCCGATCGGCATAGTGCAGGTCGGTGGTGCTGTGCCCGTCGAGCCAGAGCAGGTCGGCCACCTGGAAGTCCACCGGGATCCGCCGGATCGTCTCGTCCGACGGGCGGTTGCGGGCGCTGCGCCGCTTGAGCAGGCGGGCCCGTGGGGCGTGCTCCTCCCCCCGTGCGACGAGCGTGCCATCGAGCACCATGCCGCCGGGGGGCGAGCGGCGCAGCAGTGGTTCGGTGAGCTCCGGGTAGGCGGCGCTCATCGAGTTGTTGCCTCCGCTGAGCAGCCGTACCCGCCTTCCCGGCTGCACGTAGGCGATGCACCGGTGTCCCGTCCAGGCCACCTCGACGACCCAGTCGGCGCCGGACGGCGGGTCCCCCGACACCGTGGACGGCTGCATGGGCGGGACGAGATCGGGCAGATCGTCCGATCTGGGCCGCCCTGTCACGGGGCATACGCTAACGGTTACCGTACGGATCCACGCCCCCGGCGCCGCCGACGTTCGCGGGCCCCGGCGACCACGCGGTCGGCCGGACGAGGGACGATCGAGGCATCATGACGCTCACGGACCGGCTTCCCCCGACGCCCGACGACCCCGACGCGCTCGTCGAGGCGTTCACCGACTGGGCGTTCGAGGAGCAGGGCCTGTCGCTCTACGCGGCCCAGGAAGAGGCGCTGCTGGAGCTGGTCACCGGCAGCAACGTGATCCTCTCCACCCCCACCGGGTCCGGGAAGTCGCTGGTGGCGGTGGGAGCACACGCCGCAGCGCTGGCCCGCGGGGAGCGCACGTTCTACACCGCGCCGATCAAGGCCCTGGTCAGCGAGAAGTTCTTCGCGCTCATCGAGGTGTTCGGGGCCGACAAGGTCGGGATGCTCACCGGCGACGCGGCGGTCAACGAGAAGGCGCCGATCATCTGCTGCACCGCGGAGATCCTCGCCAACATCGCCTTGCGCGGGGGCCGCGACGCCGACGTGGGCTCGGTGGTGATGGACGAGTTCCATTTCTACGCCGACCCGGACCGCGGATGGGCGTGGCAGGTGCCCTTGATCGAGCTTCCGCAGGCGCAGTTCCTGCTGATGAGCGCCACGCTGGGCGACGTCTCGTTCTTCCGCGACGACCTCACCCGCCGCACCGGCCGGGAGACGGCCGTGATCACCTCCGTCGAGCGCCCGGTACCGCTGCACTTCCGCTACGTCCTCACGCCGCTGCACGAGACGATCAGCGAGCTGCTCCAGACGCACGAGGCGCCCGTCTACGTCGTGCACTTCACGCAGGCCTCCGCCGTGGAGCGCGCACAGGCGCTGATGAGCGTCAACGTCACTTCCAAGGAGGACAAGCAGGCGATCGCCGACCTCATCGGGCGGTTCCGGTTCACCGCCGGGTTCGGCAAGACGCTCTCCCGGCTCGTGCGCCACGGGATCGGGGTGCACCACGCGGGCATGCTCCCCCGCTACCGCCGCCTCGTGGAGACGCTCGCGCAGGCCGGGCTGCTGAAGGTCATCTGCGGCACCGACACGCTCGGCGTCGGCATCAACGTGCCGATTCGCACAGTGCTCTTCACCGCACTCTCGAAGTACGACGGGCAACGCACCCGTCCGCTCAAGGCGCGCGAGTTCCACCAGATCGCCGGCCGGGCCGGCCGCGCCGGGTACGACACCGTGGGCACCGTGGTCGCCGAAGCGCCCGACCACGAGGTGGAGAACGCCCGGCTGCTCGCCCGCGCAGGCGACGACGTGAAGAAGCGCCGCCGGATCGTGCGCAAGCAGCCACCCGAAGGCTTCGTCGGCTGGTCCCAGACTAGCTTCGAGAAGCTGCAGAACGCCCAGCCCGAGCCACTGACCAGCCACTTCGTGGTCACCCACGCGATGCTGCTGAACGTGATCTCCCGCCCGGGCGACGCCTTCGCCGCGATGCGGCACCTGCTCGAGGACAACCACGAGCCGCGGGCCCGCCAGCGCAAGCACATCCTGCGCGCCATCGCGATCTACCGGGCACTGCGGGCCGCGGGCGTCGTCGAGGAGCTGCCCGAGCCCGACGCCGAGGGCCGCCGCGTGCGTCTGGTCGGCGACCTCCAGCTGGACTTCGCCCTGAACCAGCCGCTCTCCCCGTTCGCGCTGGCCGCGATCGAGCTGCTCGACCGGGAGTCGCCGAGCTACCCCATGGACGTGCTGTCGGTGGTCGAGGCGACCCTCGACGACCCGCGGGCCGTGCTGTACGCCCAGCAGAACAAGGCCCGCGGTGAGGCCGTTGCAGCGATGAAGGCCGACGGCATCGAGTACGAGGAGCGCATGGCGCTGCTCGAAGACGTCACCTATCCGAAGCCCCTCGACGAGCTCCTGCACGCGGCCCTGGAGACCTACCGGCGCGGCGCACCGTGGGTGGAGGACGCGCGCCTGTCCCCCAAATCCGTCGCCCGCGACATGTTCGAGCGGTCGATGACGTTCGTCGAGTACGTCTCGCACTACCAACTCGCCCGCTCCGAGGGTCTCGTGCTGCGCTACCTCGCCGACGCCTACCGCGCGCTGCGCCAGACCGTGCCGGACGAGGCGAAGACCGAGGAGCTCACCGACGTCGAGGAGTGGCTCGGCGAGCTGGTCCGTCAGGTCGACTCCAGCCTGCTCGACGAGTGGGAGGCCCTCGCCGCGGGCGCCGGCACCGGGGAGGAGCCCGTTCCCCCCTCGCTCGACGACGGCCCCGCCGGGGTCACCCGCAACGCCAGGGCGTTCCGGGTGCTGGTGCGCAACGCGATGTTCCGCCGCGTCGAACTGGCTGCACTGCGGCGCTGGGACCTGCTCGGCGAGCTCGACGCCGAGGCAGGCTGGAGCGCCGAGGCCTGGCGCACCGCGCTGGATCCCTACTTCGCCGAGCACGCCGACATCGGCACGGGGCCCGACGCGCGCGGGCCGCTCATGATCACGATCACCGAGGAGCCGGAGCGCTGGCTCGTTCGCCAGGTGCTCGACGACCCTGCCGGCGACCGCGACTGGGCCATCACCGCAGAGGTCGATCTGGCGGCGTCCGACGAGGACGGCTCCCCCGTCGTCTGGATCACGGCCGTGGAGCCGCTCGGCGGCAACTGACGGCTGCTCGTCCGTCCTTGTCGTTGTGCGATCTCGGCTTCTCCCCTGGTCAATCGATGATTGCCGATTCGCTGGCGTCAATGTATCATTGACCAATGAAGTACGAGGAGGCGCACCGCTGGCTCGAACGCGCCGAGCCGAGCATCACGCAGACGGCCCGCTCGCTCACC
>DASYES010000032.1:0-2227 GCA_036498885.1 Pseudonocardia sp. | reverse complement strand
CACGCCGGCCCGGAGATGTCGGTGGCCGCGACGAAGTCGTTCACCTCCACGGTGACCGCGTTCGCGCTGCTCGCACTGCACCTCGGGCGAATCCGGGACCTCTCGCCCGAGCAGGGGCGCCGGATCATCGCCGGGCTGCTCGCGCTGCCCGGCCAGGTCGCGCAGATCCTCGAGCAGGAGAACGCGATTGCCGAGGTGGCGCGGGAGATCGCCACGAGCAACAGCGTGCTGTTCGTCGGCCGTCGCCGGGGTTGGCCGGTTGCTCGCGAGGGCGCGCAGAAGCTCAAGGAGATCTCCTACGTGCACGCCGAGGCCTACCCCTCGGCAGAGCTCAAGCACGGCCCCCTCGCGCTGGTGAACCCGGAGCTGCCGACGGTCGCGATCGTCCCCGACGACGATCTGCACGACAAGAACACCTCGACGCTGTCGGAGATCAAGGCGCGCAGGGGTCAGGTGATCGCGATCGCGCACCGGGAGCTGCCCGCCGACCTCGCCGACCGCACCGTCGTGATCCCGAGGAGCGAGGCGGAGCTCGATCCGATCCTGCTCTCGGTCCCGCTGCAGATCCTGGCCTACCACGCCGCAGTGGCGCTGGGGCGCGACGTGGACAAGCCCCGCAACCTCGCCAAGAGCGTCACCGTGGAGTAGCCGCGGCTACGTCGGGACCGAGGGCGACCGGCTCGTCGATGTCCGCTGTCCGGAACTCCGGCAGCACCGCGAGCCGGTCGTCCAGCATCGACGGTTCGCTCGCAAGCTCGCTCACGCCGGGCGCCTACCGATCTGCAGCAGCGGGGCGGCACCCGGCGTACCGCTGCCGGTGGGTCCGCACGGTGCGGGGGCGCCGGCGTGCTGTACGAGGTTCAGCGAGGAGCAGGCCTGGCACCGGGCGCAGCCGGCGACGGCCGTCTCGGCACCGAGCCCACGCTCGGCGAGGAAACCGGCCACCTTCCGGTAGATCGGCTCGGTGTACTCGCGCGACGGCGCAGGAACGTCCTGCATGAGCGAGCCGGACACGGGCCGCAGCGGCACCACGAACGGGTAGACGCCGATGTCGACGGCGCGTTTGCACATCTCCACCGTCAGGTCGGGGTCCTCGCCCATGCCGAGGATGACGTAGGTGGAGACCCGGCCCTCGCCGAAGAGCGCGACGGCGTGCTCCCAGGTGCGGAAGTACGTCTCGATGCCGGTGCGGAACTTGCCGGGGGCGACGCGGGCGAGCACCGCCGGGTCGAACGACTCGACGTGGATGCCGAGCGCGTCGATGCCCATGTCGTGGACCTGGTTGATGGTCGTGAGATCGCGGGGCGGTTCGAACTGCACCTCCACCGGCAGCCCGGCGGCCTCCTTCACCGCCTGTCCGCACCGGGCGACGTAGAGCGCGCCCCGGTCTGGCGCCACCGACGAGCCGGTGGTGAGGGTGGCGTCGACCGCGCCGTCCAGTTCCTTCGCAGCGACGGCCACCTCGGCGAGCATCTCCGGCGTCTTCTTCGCGACCGTGCGGCCCGCGGCGAGCGAGAGCCCGATGCCGCAGAAACCGCACTGGTCGGAGTTGCCCCAGTAGTTGCACGCCTGCACGACGGTGGACGCGAGCGAGTCCAGGTGCAGCAGCGCGATGTGGTGGTAAGGGATGCCGTCCGCGGTGGTGAGGTCGTAGAACCGCGGCCTGGCAGTGCCCGACACGGAGGCGAGCTTGACCCCGTCGCGGTAGATGCCCTGGCCGTCGTCCTCCGCTCGCAACGAGTAGGGCGAGGACTCGCTGGGCGGCACGGTGACGGGCACACCCTCGATCCACAGCATGCCCGAGTCCGACGGGCCGGCGCCGCCCTGGCGGGACGTCTCCAGGCGGGTCTCCAGTCGCAGGCCCACACTCTGCAGTTCGATGATCAGCTCTGCCACCCCGAGGGTGGTGCCGTCGTCCACCGCGGTCATGTGGCCCCCGTCGTTCACTAGAGTGTGTGATCGTGTCTTATAGGAAACCTACGCCCTGTGTCGTGTCAAGCGAGGGATCGGTAGTGCCACGGACGGAGCCGGCGGCGGCCCCACGGTTTCGGTGTGACCATCGCCGCACGCAACCGGGCCATGCGGCGCGTCGCCCCCGCAACCTCGCAGGCCGGTAGGCGCCCGCCACTAGCGTGTTCCCCCATGCTGTCTCTGCTCCCCAGCACAGCTCGGACGCTGCTTGCCCGCACCGCTCGCGCCCAACGCGACGGCCGGGTCCCGTCCCTGG
>DASYES010000031.1:0-3130 GCA_036498885.1 Pseudonocardia sp. | reverse complement strand
CGGTGTACTCCAGCAGCAGCGCGACCGTCACGGGCAGGTACAGCAATGCGTTGAAGAAGGCGACCTGTACACCGGCCATGGCCAGCAGCCCGTACAGCACGAGCGCACCGCCGTCGGCCCGCACCGCAGCCATCACACCCGGCCGCACGACCGCCAGGATCACGAGGAGGATGACGGCCGCCCCGCCGAGCCGGACGAAGGCCGCTCCGGTGGCTGACCACCCCGCGTCCGTCAACGCCTTGGCGAAGGGGCCCGAGAGACCGAACGTGACAGCCGATACCAGCGCGAGGGCGAGACCCGCCTTTGCCTGACCGCGGCCGACGGCGAGACCGGTGCTCAGTCCTCCGCTCCGGTTTCGGAGACGAGGCCGGCCGCCGCGATACCCGCCACAGCAGCGGCCTCGTCGTTGAGCGACGCGTCGCCGCTGACACCCACGGCGCCGAGCAGCGCGCCCTCGGCGTCGCGGATGAAGACACCGCCGGGTACGGAGACGACCTTGCCGCCCGCCAACGCGACGAGCGAGGTGTAGATGTCCGGGGAGTCCGCGGCGCGCGCGCCGAGCGCCCGGTTGTTGATCCCCATGCCGAGGATGCCCCAGGCCTTCGCGGTGGCAAGGTCCGGGCGAAGGTATCCGGAACCGTCCTGGCGACCGAGGGCGACAAGCGCGCCCCCGGTGTCGAGAACGGCCACGGTGAGCGGCTGGAACCCTTGTTCCGTGCCGTGCTCCAGCGCGGCACGCACGATGGTCTGGGCCTGCTCGAGCGAGATGGTCACAGCTTCCTCCGGGTCGACGACGGTCGGGGCCGATCTTGCCTCAGGACACCTTGGTCAGCCGCAGGACGGGGATCAACCGCGTCGTCTTCGCCTGGTACTCCCCGAACCCGGGGCGTTCGGCGACCACCTGCGACCAGATCTCGTCGCGCTCAGGGCCGGAGAGCTCCTCGGCGTGCACCGGGAACGTCTCCGTGCCCACCTCGACGGTGAACTTCGGGTTGGCCATCACGTTGTGGTACCAGTCGGGGTGGGCCGGCGACCCGCCCTTGGAGGCGATGATCACCATGCTGCCGTCGTTCTGCGGGAAGTAGACCAGGGGCGCCACCCGCTCCGTGCCCGACTTCGCGCCGATGTGATGGATGAGGATCAGCGGCATGCCCCCGAACTGGCCGCCCACTCGGCCCCCGTTCGCCCGGAACTCGTCGATGACGCCCTGATTCCAGCTGTTCCAGTCCCTCAACGTGTCTCCTCGCAGCGGCGTCAGAAGAGCAGTACCCAGACCGCGGCAACCACGGCCCCACCTGCGAGCAACCAGAACAATCCGGCCCACATTCCGCCCGGAAAGGGCGTAAGTCGGGCGAGCATGTCGGCGTCGGAGCTACCGTGCAATCCGCGGCGCCGACCCCGCCGCAGCTCCCGCACCGCGCGGAGCCCACCGAACACCAGGAACCAGCACAGCGCGGCCGCGAACCCGTCCTGCAGGCGCGGCTCGCCCCATCCGGCCACCACGGCCACGAGGGCTCCGGTGGCGAGCACGGCGACCGCCCCGTAGAGGTTCCGGACATGGATCAGGGTGGCGGCGAGCAGGCCGAGGGCGATCCACAGCATCAGTGCGGCATGGTCGGCGGCCACCAGCACGGCGCCACCGACGCCCAGGAGCGACGGCGCGGGATAACCGCCGAGGAACGTGAACACCAGGCCGGGGCCGCGCCGGGCTCCCGTGGAGACCGTCAGGCCGGACGTGTCGGGGTGCAGCCGGATGCCGGTCAGGCCACGCCCGGCGACCACGGCCGTGAGCGCGTGGCCACCCTCGTGGGCGATGGTGACCACAGTGCGCGTCAACCGCCACAGCACCGACCACGAGACAGCGACGAGTGCCAGAACGGCGGCCAGCAGCACTCCGGGCCGGTCGGTGACGAGTGTGCCGACGGTGTCGATGACGGTCTGCACCGTCGAGGTCGCGTTGTCCCCCACACCTCGAGTCTGGCAGCGGTGACGGACCGGGCGCCGTGCCGGCCCGGGAAAGACCTTGACCTTCCAGCCGCTGGAGACCCGACGATGATTCGCATGACCGAGACGACGTTGCTGACGATCGGACAGCTCGCCCGCCGTTCGGGCGTACCGGTCCGCACGATCCGGTTCTGGTCGGACGAGGGCGTCTTACCCGAGACGGACCGCTCGACCGGCAACTACCGCCGTTACGACGCCCGTGCCGTCGCACGGCTCGACCTCGTGCGCACGCTGCGCGAGCTCGGTCTCGGTCTCGACGACATCCGGCACGTGCTCGAGCGCCGGCGCAGCGTCGAGGAGGTGGCCGCGGCGCACGTCCAGGCCATCGACAGCCAGATCCGCACCCTGCGGACGCAGCGCGCCGTGTGCACGCTGCTCGCCCGCGGGGACTTCTCCGAAAGAAAGGCGACCCTGATGAACGACCTCGCCCGGCTCTCCGCCGCCGAACGCCAGCAGCTGATCGACGAGTTCGTCGACAGCGCCTTCGGCGGCACCGACCCCGAAGCCCCCGGGGCGGGCATCGCCGGTGCCATGCGCACCATGCCGGCGCAGCTACCCGACGAGCCGTCCACCGCGCAGGTGGAGGCATGGGTGGAGCTCGCCGAGCTCGTCACCGACCCGTCGTTTCGCACGCGAGTACGGGAGATGGCGGTGGCGGGGTCCGCGGGTGCCAGCGGGCCGCCGATCGACCCCGCGGCCGTCGCCGAGCATGCAGGCGCGGCGCTGGCCGCGGGCATCGCACCGGACTCGGCGGAGGGGCAGGCCGTCCTGCGCCGGCTCATCTCGCCGGAGCTCGACCCGGCCGGCCGGGACGAGATCGCCGCCGCGATCGCCACGTTCACCGACCGGCGGGTGGAGCGATACTGGCAGCTGCTCGGCACGCTCAACGGCTGGCAGCCCAGGCCATCGATGGTGCCGGCGTTCGAGTGGCTGATCGAAGCCCTCCGCACCCACCCCTGACGCCGACCCCACCGCGCGAGTCGCCCGTCCCCCGCCCGCGAGTCGCCCCTTTTCGGGGGCCAAGTCGCCCTTGGGTTCAGGGGGTCGTCGCAATGCCTGATCTTGGAGGTGTTGCGGGTGGCTCGTCGGGGTCGTCCACGGATGGCGCGGTCGGTGGTGGCCGGTT
>DASYES010000030.1:0-2054 GCA_036498885.1 Pseudonocardia sp. | reverse complement strand
CTGCGCAGGGACCTCGTAGCAGGCGCCACAGATCGCCGGGCCGAGCAGCACCTCGAGGGCATCTGCACGCGCCCCCAGGGCCTCCATGGCCGTCACCGTGGCGGGCAGCACGCCCGCGACGGCTCCGACCCGCCCGGCGTGGACGGCCCCGACGACGCCGGCCTCGGGATCGGCGAGCAGCAGCGGCACGCAGTCGGCCGCCAGCACCGCGAGCCCGACGCCCGGCACGGCCGTGACGGCGGCGTCGGTGGCCGGGAGGTCGGGCGCGTCGGGCTCGGGCACCGCGTCCACGGTGGCGACCCGCGTGCCGTGCACCTGTTCGAGGAACACGACGGGAATGCCCAACTCGGACGACAGCCTGCGCCGGTTGGCCCGGACAGCAGCCGGATCGTCCCCCACTCCCGCGGACAGGTTGAACGTGGCGAAACGGCCGGTGGAGCGACCACCGGCGCGCGTCGTGACCACGCGCCGGACGCGGGCCTGCGCCATGGTCACCGCTTCATGAACGGCGGAACGTCCACGTCGTCGTCGAAGTCGGCCGCCTCGACCGGCTGGGTGAAGGGCGGCGTCCGGTCCGGCGCGGAGGGACGGGAGCCGTCCGCGGGCTGGCCCGAGGAGTCGTATCCCGAGTCGCGACGCGGGGAGTCGGGCTGACGCGGAGCGGGCGGAGCGTAGGGCCCCGACGCAGGAGCGGACGGCGGCAGCGTGCCGGACTGGTGGGCCGCAGCCGGGTTACCGGCCGACGACCTGGTGCCGTTCGCGAAGCCGTTGCCGGCCTGCGGGTGCGGCGTGCCGTTGCCGGCCGCCGCGGGCTGGCTCGAGGACGAGTGCTCCGAGGCGTGCGTGCCGGAACCCGTCCCACCGGACTGCCGCTCCGGCGAGCGGAACGCCGTGGGCTCCATCTTTTTGTGCGTCGGGCCTCCGGCCTCGAACCCGGCGGCGATGACCGTGACGCGCACCTCGTCGCCGAGGGAGTCGTCGATCACCGTGCCGAAGATGATGTTGGCCTCGGGGTGCGCGGCCTCCTGCACCAGCGATGCGGCCTCGTTGATCTCGAACAGGCCGAGATCCGAACCACCCGCGACGGACAACAGCACCCCGTGCGCACCGTCCATCGAGGCCTCGAGCAGCGGCGAGTTGATCGCCTTCTCCGCGGCCTGCACCGATCTGCCCTCACCCCGGGAGGACCCGATGCCCATCAGCGCACTGCCCGCCCCGGACATGACGCTCTTCACGTCGGCGAAGTCGAGGTTGATCAGACCAGGCGTGGTGATCAGGTCGGTGATGCCCTGGACACCGGAGAGGAGGACCTCGTCCGCGGAGCGGAACGCGTCCATCAGGCTCACGCCGATGTCGCCGAGCTGCAGCAGTCGATCGTTGGGGATCACGATGAGCGTGTCGCATTCGTTGCGCAGCTCGGTGATCCCGTCCTCGGCCTGACCGCCGCGGCGCTTGCCCTCGAAGGTGAACGGCCGGGTGACCACACCTATGGTGAGCGCGCCCAGCTTGCGCGCGATGCTCGCCACCACGGGAGCGCCGCCGGTCCCGGTGCCGCCGCCTTCGCCTGCGGTGACGAACACCATGTCGGCGCCCTTGAGGACCTCTTCGATCTCCTCGCGGTGGTCCTCGGCGGCCTTGCGGCCGACGTCGGGATTCGCCCCGGCGCCCAGCCCCCTGGTCAGTTCCCTTCCGATGTCGAGCTTGACGTCGGCATCGGACATCAGCAGTGCCTGGGCATCTGTGTTGACCGCGATGAACTCGACGCCCTTGAGCCCGACCTCGATCATGCGGTTGACCGCGTTGACCCCGCCGCCCCCGATGCCGACCACCTTGATGACGGCCAAGTAGTTGTGCGGGGGGGTCATCCGCCTGCGTCCTTCACCCTGGGGCCTTCCATCACGGTGGGCCTTCCTCGTCGCTGCCGATGCCCCGCCGACGACGGGCACCCTGCGCCTTCTCCCCTTCGGCGTGTACAACCCTCAACCTCAACTACAGGATTAGAGTTATGTCAGCTCTGGTCTCAGCACGGGACGGTAGGCACCGCCCATCGTCCG
>DASYES010000029.1:0-5774 GCA_036498885.1 Pseudonocardia sp. | reverse complement strand
GTCGGCCGCCGTGCCGGCCCCGTCGACGGCGCGCCGCACCTCGAGCGCCCGACCGGTCAGGGGGCACTCCTCCGTCATCAGCGCCGTCATGGCGAGCTCGGGGTCGACGTAGCGGCCCCCGCCGTGCACCCGGCGGATGACGTCGGCGAGCACGCTGGCCGGGGCGCTCTTCGTGACGAACCCCGCCGCCCCCGCGACGAGCGCGCGGCGCAGGACGCCCGGCCGGGCATGGCGGGTGAGGATGATGCAGCGCGTGGACGGCTGGTTGGCCGCTATCCACTGGGCCACCTCGGAGCCGTCCCGGCCCGGCATCTCGACGTCCAGCACGGCGACGTCGGGGTGGTGCTGCTGCACGCGGGCGATCGCCTCGTCCCCGGTGGCGGCTTCGCCGACGACGACGAGATCGGGCTCAAGGCCCAGCAGCGCGCTCACCGCGCCCCGGGTGAGGGACTCGTCATCGGCCAGCACGAGCCGGATCCGCGCAGGGTCACCAGGACGTCCGTGGGCGCTCTCCGTGATCACCGTGCGGCCCCGGGGAGCACCGCGTCGACGTGAAAGGTGCCCTCAGGGCCTGGGCCGGCGTCGAGCCGCCCGGCGTGCTCGTCGAGGTACCGGCCCAGCGCGTCCAGGCCCGTGCCCAGCGGTGCCCTCCCGGCGGGCAGGGCACCGTCGTTCTCCACGCGCAGCCGAGCCTGTCCGTCGGTGACGTCGATCTCGATCGTGCAGTGGCTCGGCTGGGCGTGGCGCAGCACGTTCGTCATCGCCTCCCGCAACACCCGGCCCAGCACGTTGCGCGCGGTCGGTCCGAGCGCGGTGGGGTCACCCCGGACCACCAACGAGACCCCGGCAGACTCGAGCACCGCCCGCGCCCCCACAAGCTCCGTGACGAGATCGGTCGAGCGCGCGTCGCGCACCAGGGCGCGCACCTCGCTGAGCGACTCGCGGGCCACCCGCTGCACCTCCTCCATCTCCGAGCGGGCACGTTCCGGATCGGCCCCCTGCAGCCTCGACGCCAGCTCGCTCTTGAACGCCACGACCTCCAGCGCGTGACCGAGGATGTCGTGCAGGTCGTCGGCCAGCCGCAACCGTTCGCGGGCGGTGGCGAGCTCGGCGGCGATGCGCCGCGAGTCGTCCAGGTCGGTGACCGCCTTGAGCCACCAGAGCCGCTCGAAGTCGAGGGTCCACATCGAGCCGACGAAGAACGCGGCGAGACCGGCGAAGACGAAGGCGGACGGGGGCCACAGCGCCTCGTCGAGGACCTGGAGCATGATCACGTAGCCGGACCAGAACACCACGCAGACGGCCCCGAGCACCCAGGTGACCGTCCAGCGGGCCCGTAGGCCGCCGACGATGTCGCCGAGCAGCACCCCGCTGACCAAGGACCAGACGAACCCGGTCGGACCACCCGCGAGCGCGACCAGCGACACGGCCAGCCCGACGGCCGTTGCCACGATCATGAACCACGCAGGCGCCTGCCGGCCGAGCGACTTCGTGAGCTCCCGGATCCGCCACACGTGCAGGCCCAGCGCGACGACGAAGAGGATCACCAAGGTGGCGAGGTACCCGGCGGGCGGCCAGCCGTTCAGCGCCATCGACATCGGCACCAGGAACAGCCATCCGATGGTGATCAGCAGCCCGATCCGGCCGAAGCGGCGGGCGGCGCGGACGGTGCGCTCCTCCGCTCCGGGCCGCGAGATCTCCACGGCCCGAACGTATCGGACGTAACGAGGACCGTGCTCGGAGTTGATGACAGGTGTCATCAGGGACGCTGCGACTGTCAGCCCGACCGATGCTGATCGCCACTACCGCCACCGTCTCTCGCCTCGGGACAGTGGATCTCATGACAGAGACGACATCTCGGGCCGGGCGGGCGGTGGCGCCACCGGAGCCGCTGACGGCCGTCTCCGTACGCGGCCTGCGCGTCCGGTACGGCGACTTCGAGGCCGTGCGAGGGATCGATCTGGACGTGCGGCGGGGCGAGGTCTTCGCGCTGCTCGGCACGAACGGCGCCGGCAAGACCACCACGCTGGAGGTGCTGGAGGGGTTCGGCGCCCGCAGCGCCGGCACCGTCTCGGTCCTGGGGTTCGACCCGGCGACCGAACGGGCGGCGCTGCGCCCGCGGATGGGTGTGCAGCTGCAGGAGGGCGGTTTCGTCGAGGAGCTGACGGTGCAGGAGACGCTGGCGCTCTGGCAACGCCTCGTCGACCGGCCGGACCGGCCAGGGCGGCTGCTCGACCGCTTCGAGCTGACCGGCCGCGCCGATGTGCCCGTCGGGAAGCTGTCCGGCGGGGAGAAGCGCAGGCTCGACCTCGCTATGGCGGTGTGGGGCTCGCCGGAACTGGTGATCCTCGACGAGCCGACCACCGGGCTCGACCCGGAGTCGCGCACGCGCACCTGGGACGCCATCCAGGAGCTGCAGGACGCGGGCCGCACCATCGTGCTCACCACGCACTATCTCGAGGAGGCCGAGGCGCTCGCCGATCGCATCGCGATCATGCACGAGGGCCGCGTTGCCGTCGCCGGCACGCTGGCCGAGATCGTGGCCGCGCAGCCCGCGCGGTTCTCCGTCACGCTGCCCGAGGCCGTGGTCGACCTGCCGGAGCTGCGGGGCGCCACGCATCGCGAGGGGACGCGGGTGCAGGTCCGCACCGATGACCTGCAGGGCGACCTGACCGTGTTCCTGACCTGGGCAGCCGCTCGAGGGGTGCGGCTGCCCGACCTGCGCGCCGCGCCTGCCTCGCTGGCCGACATCTACCACGCCGTACGGACCGAGACGGAGGACCGGGCATGACCACCGCGATGGCGGCCGCCACGACGACGCCCACGAGCAGGGCCTTGGCACTGGCGATCACCGAGACCCGGCTGATCCTGCGCAACAAGACGGTGGCCGTGTCCTCCGTCGTGCTGCCGGTGGCCCTGGGCGTGTTCTGGAGCTTCCAGTTCGAGTCCGGCGGCGACCCGGCGCGACAGGCCGTCAGCATCACGCTGCAGCTCGCCGTCGCAATGACGATGGGGCTGTATCTCACGGCCACACAGACGCTTGTGGCTCGGCGGCACACCCGCGTGCTCAAGCGGATGCGGACCAGCGGCCTGTCCGACCGCGGCCTGCTCGCGGCGACCCTGGCGCCGAGCGTCGTGCTCGCTGGCTTCCAGCTGGCGGTCTTCGCGGTGGTCAACGTGGTGACCGGGACGCCGCTGCCGAGCGACCCCGTGCCGCTGGTGCTCGCGGTGCTCGGCGGGGTGGCCCTGGTCGTCGCGGCCGCGCTGGCAACGAGCGTGGTCACGCCCTCGCCGGAACGGGCACAGATCACGACACTGCCGCTCCTGTTCGTGATGCTCGGCGTCGGGGTCGTGGCGGCGATCGCACCCGCGAACGGGTGGTGGCCCGTCCTGATGGTCCTGCCGGGCGCGGCGGTGGGCGACCTGACCCAGCTCGCCATGACGGGCGGCGCCTGGTCGGCGGGAGCAGCGGGCCTGCCGGCGATCCTGCCGGCGCTCGTGGCGCTGGTGGTCTGGCCTGCCGTGTTCGGGATGTTCGCCGCGCGCCGGTTCCGCTGGGACCCGCGGTACTGACCGCGCGGGTCGGGCCGCCTCAGCGCCGGGTGTCGGCCCGATGGAAGTTCCGGTGCGCCCGCGAGGGCGTCGGCCCCCGCTGTCCCTGGTAGCGGGAGCCGACGCCCTCGCTGCCGTAGGGCCGCTCGGCCGGGCTCGACAGCCGGATCAGGCAGAGCTGGCCGATCTTCATCCCGGGCCAGAGCGTGATCGGCAGGTTCGCCACGTTCGACAGCTCGAGCGTGATGTGCCCGGTGAAGCCGGGGTCGATGAAGCCTGCCGTGGAGTGGGTGAGGAGACCGAGCCGCCCGAGGCTCGACTTGCCCTCCAGCCGCCCGGCCAGGTCGTCGGGGAGGGACACCGACTCGAACGTCGAGCCCAGCACGAACTCACCGGGGTGCAGCACGAACGGCTCGTCACCGTCGGGCTCGACCTGCGTGGTCAGCTCGTCCTGCTGCTGGGCAGGGTCGATGTGGGTGTACCAGGAGTTCTGGAACACCCGGAAGAACCGGTCCAGCCGCACGTCGATGCTCGACGGCTGGAGCATGTCTGAATCCCACGGATCAAGCACGAGACGTCCCGCCTCGAGCTCCTTGCGCAGGTCACCGTCCGACAACAGCACAGTGCCAGCGTATCCGCGCCCGATCAGACCTCGGTGTTGGTGGCCGGGTCGTCCAGCGACGACGAGAAGGGCGACGTGAGTATCGGAGACGAGCACAGCCCGAACATCCACGCGACGGCCTGCTCGACGCGCGCGGCCTCGAACCCGTCCGACGGTGGGGGCGGCATCTTCGGTGCCGCGAGCACCTGCCGCACCGTGGCCATGACCTTGGGGCTGAGGATGCTGCGGATCGAGTCGCCGGGCTCCGGGATGTGCGGCCCGTCGACCAGCACCGCAGGCGTGCCGAGGCCGGGAGCGTCGGCAACCAGTTCGGGATCGTCCGAGACCAGCACGGCGCTGGCCGCGATGAGCCAGACCAGCTCCGCGAGCGGGAGGTTGCGCACCACGATGGCCCGCGGGTGGCTCAGCAGGGGGTAGGCCGCGCCGTGGCTCGCGAGCTCGCCGTAGACGACGATCTCGATGTCGGGTTCGCGGTCGAGCAGGTCGGGCAGGCTGGCGAGAACGCCGAGGGAGTCGGGACGGTCCAGGCCGACGAGAACCACTTGCGGACCGCCGGCCGAGACCCGCCGCAGCAGCCGCGCGAACCGGAGATCCGCGGGACGGGGGTTGGCGGCCAGGGTGTCGCCGACCGAGATGGCGTTGGGCCCGACCGGGCTGCCCAGCGTGGCGTCGCCGGTGGTGGTGAGGAAGAGCGACGCGAGCTGGCCGATCACGCGCCGGTTGGCCTCCTGCGGGAACGGGCACAGCAGATCGTCGCCTGCGACACCGGTCTGCAGGTGCACGACCGGGATCTGCCGCCAGAAGGCGACCTGCGCCGCCACCACGGCGGTCATCCCGCCGCCGTAAACCATGACGGCAGAGGGGTCGAGGTCGACCAGTAGCTCGTCGAGGCGCGTCATCAGCAGGGACGCGATCGCCGCGGGCTGCGGGCCGGGAGGCTCGCGCAGCAACTGCGTGACGTCGGCGGGCACCCCCAGCGACTCGAACGCCTCGTGGACCGCCATCGGGTCGGGTCCGGTGGCGATCGTGAGGGCTCGGATCCGGTCGGTGTCGGCAAACGCGGTGGCCACCGGCGCCAGGCGGGCGACCTCCGGTCGGCTGCCGGCGATCAGGAGGACGTCATGGTCGTGGTCCTGGATCGGGAGCGAACCCAGGGGCGGTTCGAGCTCGGTCATGCTCGGGTCCTTCGCGGCCGGGGGAGCTGGCCTTACGGGGCTCCAGCAGTGTGACTGGATGGCTACCGGCCGTCGAGCCCCGATCCCAGTAACCGGATCGCGAGGATCAGAACCACCCTCTTGGGGGACCGACCTGGCCTTGCTCGTTACGCAGCGTGAAGTGCTACGCTCTCCCCTATCACTCTGCGGATGTAGTTCAATGGTAGAACATCAGCTTCCCAAGCTGAATACGCGGGTTCGATTCCCGTCATCCGCTCCACGAGTAAGGCCCAGATGCGGGCTATTCAACCGCACCTGGGCCTTTGTTACGCCCACTCCTCAGCAGTAACCACACCATTCCCAGGCTATTCAGCACGTTGGCGTCAACGGCCTGGCCGCGATCTTGGTGACGCCGATCGACCTTCCTTCGCGGTCGCAAGAAGGTG
>DASYES010000028.1:0-2449 GCA_036498885.1 Pseudonocardia sp. | reverse complement strand
CAGGCCGGCGTGCCGATTCCCAGCGCGGGCTCCACCACCCGCTGGCGCATCCGGGGCACCATCCGCGAGGCCCACTCGTGCGCGGCGACGAGCCGTTCCCAGTCCGGCACCGGGTCGAGCAGCTCCAGCAGCGTCACGTTGGAGCGCAGTCGCGGGTCCCCCGCCTCGCCCCGCCACATGGCGGTCTCCAGCGCGTTCATCTCGCGCGCGGTGCCCCACCGGAGCGGGCGCGCGTCCAGCGGCGCGCCCACGGGACCGGCCGGGCCCGCCGTCACGGCGACCTCCCCGTTCGGCACGCGCGACGGTCCGCTCCGGCCGTCCCAGTGCGCGAGGGTGTCGATGTACTGGTCACGGACCTCCTCCACGTGGCGGTCCAGCTCTTCCACCGTCCACCCGTCGGTCGGGATCGGGGGCAGCACGGCGACCTGCACCGTGCCCTCCCGCAGCGTCGAGGCCCCGCGCCACATCAGCTCGCCGGCGTTACGGATGACGATGGGCACGATCGGGACGCCCGCCTGCATCGCGACGTGAAACGCGCCCTTCTTGAACCGGCCCAGCGCCGGCGTGGCCGACCGCGTGCCCTCCGGTGCGACGACGAGCGAGATCCCCTCACGCAGCCGTTGCACCGCGGGTTCCAGAGCCGCCCGCGCTGCGCCGGTGTCGGTGCGGTCGACGAACGCCACATCGGCGAGCCGGAACGCCAGCCCGAACCCGGGCACGTTCGCGGCCTCCTTCTTCACGACCGCGGTGAAGCGGGTGCGCAGCAGCTTCGTCAGGATCAGCACGTCGAGCTGGCTCTGGTGGTTGAACAGGAAGACGGCGGGACGGGCGGACACGAGGTGTTCCGCGCCGCGGATGTCGAGCCGCACCCCGCCCAGCGCGGTGCCGAGCTCCCCCGCGAGCGTCAACCCGAGGTCGACGGCCTCGCGCCGCGTGCCCTCTCCGGCGACGCTGTTGAGCGCGCCGAGCGCGAGGCCCGCGGCGAACCCGCCGAGCGTGCCGCCGACCGCCCCCACCGTGCGGGCGATCTCCCGGGCGCCCGGACGGCCACGGTGGCGGAAGCGGGCGATCGGCCAGTTGCGTCGCATCGCCTCGGCCGCCAGCCCCGGTCCGGGGTTCAGCGCCCGCGCCCGCCCGGCCGTTCCGAGGAACGGCACGTCCTCGTCACCGTTGGAGTACGCGTAGCTCTCGGCCAGATCGATGTCGTGGGCCTGCGCGAACGTCCGCACGGCGGTCGCCTTGCCCGCACGCCACAGCGGCGGGCCACCCGGCCGGCCGGTCGCGAGCCCGTTCTCGAACTCCACGGGTGTGACGAGCACGTGGTCGACGCCCATCGCGCGCGCCGCGGGCTCGACCTGGAACCGCGTGGCCGACGACGCCAGCACCACGGTGTGCCCGGCCCGGCGGTGCGCCTCCACCAGCCGCCACGCCTCGGGATAGAGCGACCCGGCGACGCCCTGCATCCACAGCCGCTCACCGAGCTGCGTCAGCTCGTCCTCGTGGCGCCCGGCCCACGCCCGCATGCCGAGCAGGAAGAAGTCCTCGAAGTCCTCCTCCGTGGTGAGCCCGCGCATGCCCAGGAGCAGCATCCGTCCGATGTCAGCGGGGGTGACGTGCCCGGAACGCAGGTGGTGGCGGGCGAACGCACCGAGCGAGTAGCCGTCGATCAAGGTGCCGTCGAAGTCGAAGAAGGCGCCGACGCGAGGTCCCTGTGGACCCGCCTCGACGTCGGCGATCAGCTGCTCCTCGCTCCAGACCTGGGCAGCGGATCCCGCGGTGCCCGTGTTCGCCTGGGTCATGGCTCGACTCCTACCGCCTCTCGCCGCGATGCGGCGTCGATTTCGTCGATCCGGATCACCCTGCGGACAACGCCGCCCAGCTGGGCGGCGAACGCCTGCCGCTGCTGTGCGACCGCCTCCTGCTCCGCAGGGCTGTCCGCATGACGCAGCAGGTCCCGGTTGCCTGCCAGCTTCAGGGCGCTTCCGAAGAGCTCGCGGGAGAGCGACTCCGGGCCGTGCAGCCGTCCCTGCAGCAGCATCTGCTGCCCGACGCCGCTGCACTCGTCGAGGAACGGCTTCTCCACGACAGGCTCCCCCGGCGGCCGGGCGGCCAGCCGTTCGGCCACCACGAGCTGGGCATCCAGGAACGACCGAAGCACCCGGTGCGCGATGAGGAACTCAGCGCCCGCGAGCACCCCCTCCCCCTCGGCGTTCTCCCATGCCGGGTCGAGCCCCCGCAGCTCGGCCGACAGCTGCGCCCGGTAGCTCTCACGGTCGGGGAAGAAGAACTCGAACTTCAGCAGGTCACGCAGTTGCATCGCCTCGTCCCAGCGACCCGCCGGGGCGCTGAGCAGCATGAGTTCGGCGATCGCACGGTCGATGAAGTGGTGGATGGCGCTGTTGCGGTAGAAGGCGGCGATCAGGTGCTGCCCGCGCTCGATCGCGTAGAC
>DASYES010000027.1:0-6364 GCA_036498885.1 Pseudonocardia sp. | reverse complement strand
TCCAGGACGCAGCTGAGCTCGTCGAGCGCCGACTCCAGCCCGTGGGATGCGACGGCCTCCGGCGAACGCATGAAGCTCTGCGCGGGCAGGTCGAGGCGCACCACGCGCTGTGCCGAGCGCAGGTTCGGGCAGGCGTAGAGCATGCGGGTGGGCTCGCTGCTGTTGAACAGCGACTCCTCGGTGCGTGACACCTGCTGCGTGGTGACGTGCTCGATTGCGGTGAGCCTGCCGTCCGGCGCCGCGCCGATGGCGATCCGCTGGTGGGCCTGCGCCCGGTGCCCGTTGGACGTGTAGGACTGCGCGCGGGTCAGCACGAGCTTGACCGGGCTGCCGACCACCTTGGCCGCGGCCGCGGTGAGAATCGTGTGCGGCCACACGGGCCCCTTGGCGCCGAACCCGCCACCGACGAACGGCGAGATCACCCGCACGTTCTCCACCGGGATTCCGAACGCTCGGGCGAGCGCGTTCCGGCTGTTGCTGATGCCCTGGGTCGACTCGTGGACGGTGAGCCGGTCGCGTTCCCACTGCGCCGTCGTGGCCGACGGCTCGATCGGATTGTGGTGGTGCATCGGCGTCGTGTAGACGGCATCCACCGTCGCGGCGGCCTGTGCCATTCCGGCTGCCGGGTCGCCCCGGATGAGGTCGTTGGGGCCGTCGGTGCCTTCCGGTGGCACGTACGCGTCGCCCATCGCCTCCTCCAGCGATACCTGCGCCGGCTCGGGCCGGTAGGACACCCGGACCAGCTCGGCGCCGTGCTGCGCCTGCTCCAGGGTCCGTGCCACCACGACGGCCACCGGCTGCCCGCTGTGATGCACCCGGTCGTCCTGGACCGGGATGTAGCTCTTGAGGAACCCCACGTTCGGTGCCGGGACGGCCAGCCGCGGCATCGCGCGGTGCGTGAGCACCGCGACCACCCCGGTGGCGGCTTCGGCATCGCGAGTGTCGATCTCCGTGACCCGACCGCGGGCGATCGTGCTCATCACCAGGAATCCGTGCAGCGTCCCCGGGACGCGGGCGTCGGCGGCGTACTGCGCCCGGCCGGTCACCTTCGCGTGGCTGTCGACCCGTGCGAGCGCCTTCCCCACGATCCGGCTCACCGCCTCCCCCCGAGGTCGCCGAGGAGGCCGGCGAGTGCACGCTGCACCAGCTCGACCTTGGAGCCGTTGTGCTCGCGGGGTACCGCATCGCGGATGGCAGCCTGGCCGGCCGCGTCGATCGTCGCCGGGGTGAGCGCCCGACCGATGATGGCCTGTTCCGCCTCCGCCGAGCGCCATGGGCCGGTGGCCACCCCGCCGAAAGCCAGGCGTGCCTCGCACACCGTCCGTCCGCGCATCCGCAGTGCGGCGGCCACGGAGACCACGGCGAACTCGAAGCTGGCGCGGTCGCGCAGTTTCACGTACCTGGAGTGCGCGGACAGCGCGGTGGCAGGTACTTCGACCGCGGTGATGAGCTCGCCGTGTCGCAGCGCATTCTCCTGATCCGGGGTGTTCCCGGGCACCAGGTAGAACTCTCGCAGTGGGGCGCGGCGGTCCCCGTCGGGTCCGAGGATCAGCACCACGGCATCGAGCGCGACTAGCGCGACGGCAAGGTCCGACGGGTGCACGGCGATGCAGCTGCCGCTACCGCCGAGGATCGCGTGCCACCGGTTCTGCCCGGCGATGGCCGGACAGCCGCTGCCCGGCACCCTCTTGTTGCAGGGCATGGCGGCGTCGCGGAAGTACGAGCACCTCGTGCGCTGCAACAGGTTCCCGCCGATCGAGGCCATGTTCCGCACCTGCGGCGAGGCCGAGGCCAGCAACGCCTCCGACACCACCGGAAGCCGGTTGCGCACCAGGTCGTGCTCCGCCACGTCGCGCATCCGCGCCAGTGCGCCGATGCGCACGGCCCCGTTCTCGACGAGCTCGATCCCCGACATGCTCAGTGCGTTGATGTCGATGAGCTGATCGTGCTCCTGCACGCCGTCCTTCATCAGGTTCAGCAGGTCCGTGCCACCCGCGATGAACCGTGCCCGCGGCCGGCCGGCGACCAGGCCCACCGCCTCCTCGGGACGGCGTGCGCGGGCGTAGGAGAACGGTCTCACGATGCGAGCTCCTGGGCCGCGTCCCGCACGGCGTCCACGATGTTGGGGTAGCAGCTGCAGCGGCACAGGTTGCCGCTCATCCACTCCCGGATCTCGTCGTCCGACCCGGTGTGGCCCTCCTCGATGACGGCCACCGCCGACATGATCTGGCCAGGGGTGCAGAATCCGCACTGCATGCCGTCGTGACGGACGAAGGCAGCCTGCACGGGATGCAGGTGCTCACCCCGCGCGAGGCCTTCCACCGTGGTAATCGCGCTGCCCTCGCGCATCACCGCCAAGGTGAGACAGGACTTGATGCGTCTGTCGTCGACGAGCACGGTGCAGGCACCGCACTCACCGCGGTCGCATCCCTTCTTCGTACCGGTCAGGCCGATCTCCTCACGCAGGGCGTCGAGGAGCGTCACTCGTGGTTCCAGTCTCTTGTGGTGCATCACCCCATTGACCTGCAAGGTGACGTCCACAGTGGAGTGAGGAGCGGTCTCGGCGGGGCCGACGGCAGCCGCGAGAGTCGGTGAAGCGGCCAGTGGCACGACGGCCGTGGTCAATGCGGTGGCCTTGAGCACGGTCCTCCGGGACAGATGGAACTGATTGCTCGATTCGTGTTCGGACACCGGATCCTCCAACGTTTCCTGGGGCGACCGAACCGATACTCCTGATGAAAGCAGGAATGCAGCAAATGAATGTTTGATATGTAGAATATGCATGTGGAGCATATTCAACGCGTCGACCTGAACCTGCTGGTCCCACTGGCCGCGTTGCTCGAGGAGCGCCACATCTCGCGGGCGTCGGAGCGGGTGCGTCTGACCCAGCCCGCGATGAGCCGGGCGTTGCGGCGCCTGCGCGACACCTTCGACGACGAGCTGCTGGTCCGGACCCGGTCCGGGTATCGCCTCACCGCCCGTGCCGCCCGCATCCAGCAGGAGCTCCTGACGATCCTGCCCCGCCTCGACGCCCTGTTCGCCGGCGAGGCGTTCGATCCGGCCACCGCCACGAACGAGCTCCGGCTCGCCGGCACCGACTACGCCACGAGCGTGCTGGCCCCCGCCCTGGTCCAGCGCATGTCCCATGAGGCGCCATCGATGGTGATGGACTTCGGGACATGGCATGACGACGTCTTCGACGACGTCGAGCGCGGCCGGCTGGACGTCGTCTTCTCAGGCGTCCCGGTGCCCGAACCGCTGCGCAGCGAGCACCTGTTCGCCGACCACTTCGTCTGCGTGCTCGCACGGGACCACCCGGCCACGGCGGACCGGCTCACGCTGGCCGAGTTCGCCCGCTACTCGCATGTCATCGTCGACGTCCGCGGCGGGCGACAGACCGCGATCGAGGACCGCCTGCGCGAGCTCGACGTCCGACGGCCGGCGTGCGTGCGCGTCCGCTACCACACCGCTGCCGCCCCAGCGGTGCCCGGAACGACCCTCATCGCGACTCTGCCGTGGCGCATCGCGGCCGCGCACGCGGGGGATCCGGCCCTCCGGATCGTCGCTGCGCCGGTGGAGCTCGAGCCGATGCACTACCTGATGGCCTGGCATCCGCGCGCCGACGGCGATCCCGCACACCGCTGGTTGCGGGATGTGATCCGGTCGGTTGCAGCCATCCTGGCCCAGGATTCCTCGGGATCGACAACGGCTCCCTGCGGTGCTCGACAAAGCCCCCGCCACGGCGCCGGCCGGGAGTGACCTGGCCGGGGTAACGGTCGGGACGGGCCTGTGACGAAGAGATCCGGTGTGCGCGTGCGCGTCCGGACAAGAACCGAACCCGCTTCGGCCCGCCCGACGAGGCCTCGGATTCGATCTGCCGGGCGGCTGTGCCGTTCGTGTCGGCGTGACGTTGACCTCTCGCGCCATCCGCGGGGAAGCTTGGCCGGATGAACGGTGGACGAGCCGGCCGCGAGCTTCCGATGGTGGTGCGTGATCCGGCGCTCCCGGGCGAGATCACGATCTACGAGGTCGGTGCCCGCGACGGGCTGCAGAACGAGGCGACGGTGGTGCCCGTCGAGGTGAAGGCCGAGTTCCTGCAGCGGCTGGCCCGCGGGGGCCTCAAGGTGGTGGAGGCCACGAGCTTCGTGCATCCGCGCTGGGTGCCGCAGCTCGCCGATGCCGCCGACCTCCTGCGCACGATGGTGCGCGTCGACGGCGTCGACTACCCGGTGCTCGTGCCCAACGAGCGCGGGCTCGACCGCGCACTCGCGGCAGGCGTGCGCCACATCGCGATCTTCGCCAGCGCCACCGAGACATTCGCGAAGCGCAACCTCAACCGGACGCTCGACGAGCAGTTCGCGATGTTCGCCCCGGTCGTGGAGCGGGCGCGGATGGAGGGACTGCGGGTGCGCGGCTACGTGTCTATGTGCTTCGGCGATCCATGGGAAGGTGCGGTCGCTCCCGCGCAGGTGGCCGCGGTGGGACGCAGGCTCGTCGAGATGGGCTGCCACCAGCTGTCGCTGGGCGACACGATCGGCACGGGCACCCCAGCGCACGTCGATGCCGTGCTCGACGCGTGCGCGGCGGACGGGGTGCGGATCCGGCAGATCGCGGTGCACTTCCACGACACCTACGGCCAGGCGCTGGCCAACACGCTCACCGCGCTGCGCCGCGGCGTCACCACCGTCGACGCGAGCGCCGGTGGACTCGGCGGCTGCCCCTACGCCGAGTCGGCCACCGGCAACCTGGCTACCGAGGACCTCGTCTGGATGCTCGACGGAATGGGCATCCGGCACGGGGTGGACCTCGACGCACTCGTCGCCACGAGCACCTGGATGGCGGCCCAGCTCGGCCGTCCGTCGCCGTCGAACGTGGTGCGGGCGCTCGCCCACACCTGACCCGACAGGGGGGTGCGATCGGGGACTGCCGTGCCTACGGTCGGTATGACGGTCTGACGAATGGAGCTCTCACGTGACCCGACTGCGTTTCGGCATCTTCCTGGCACCGTTCCATCCCGCGGGCGAGAACCCGACCAGCGCGCTACAACGTGACCTCCGGCTGATCGAGCACCTCGACAACCTCGGCTACGACGAGGCGTGGATCGGCGAGCACCACTCGGCGGGTTCCGAGATCATCGCCTCACCGGAGATCTTCATCGCCGCCGCCGCCGAACGCACCGGACACATCAAGTTCGGCACCGGTGTGACGTCGCTGAGCTACCACAACCCGCTGTGGGTGGCCGAGCGCATGGTGCTGCTCGACCACCTGACTCGCGGCCGCACGATGCTCGGCGTCGGCCCGGGCTCGCTGCCCACCGACTCCGCGATGATCGGTCTGAACCCCACCGACACGCGCGAGCTGCTCGAGGAGAACCTCGACATCGTCATGCGGTTGCTGCGCGGCGACGAACCGGTCAGCGCGACCACACGCACGCACACGCTGACGAACGCCCGCCTGCACCTGCGCCCGTACTCCGACCCGCTGTTCGACGTGGCGGTGGCGGCCGTCGCCTCGCCGACCGGGCCCCGGCTGGCCGGCCGGCACGGCATCGGGCTGCTCTCCATCGGCGCGACGCTGACCAAGGAGGGTTTCGACGCTCTGGCCCACCACTGGAACGTGATGGAGGAGCGGGCGGCCACGTTCGGCACGGAGGTCGACAGGAGCACGTGGCGTCTCGTCGGCATCATGCACGTCGCCGAGACCCGCGAGCAGGCCTACAAGGACGTCGAGCACGGCATCGAGCAGTGGTTCGAGTACTTCCAGAAGGTGGCGGCGTTCCCGCAGATGGCGGTCGAGGGCAATCGCGTCCGGGAGATGATCGATTTCGTCAACGAGGCCGGGATCGGAGCCATCGGCACGCCGGACGACGCGGCGGCCCAGGTGCAGAAGCTCGTGGACCAGTCGGGCGGTTTCGGGGCAATGCTGATGATGGCCCACGAGTGGGCGAACCCGGAGGCGACCCGGCGCTCCTACGAGCTCATCGCCCAGCACGTCATGCCGAAGTTCCAGGGCCAGGCACAGCCCACACTGGACGCCCGGCGCCGCGCGGGCGAGGTGCGCGAAGGCCTTGCGGAGCAGCAGAACATCGCCGTCGCGCACATGACGGAGAAGTACCAGAAGGAGCTCGCCGACCGCGGATGACGCACGCAGCGATCGGTCAGGGCTCGCCGTGGGCCGCGCCGGCGGTGTCACGCGCCGCGAACATCCCGGTCAACGTGCTGGTGTAGACCAGCTCGTCGCCGCGGTGCAGGAGCGCCCGCAGCCGCACCAGCCCCACACCGGGGCGGCTGCGGGAGCGCCGTGCCCCCAGCACCTCCACGGATGCGCGAAGCTCGTCGCCCGCGAAGACCGGCGCAGGCCACCG
>DASYES010000026.1:0-1862 GCA_036498885.1 Pseudonocardia sp. | reverse complement strand
GCCGGGCACCGTGGTGGTGCACCAGGGCAGGCGCCGTGAGCTGCCCACCGCCGGGGTGCTGCACGGCGAGGACGGTGCGTCGCGGCCGATCGACGGATCGCTCCCCCCGGACCTGGAACCGGGCTGGTACCGGCTCGAGACGGACGACCGCGAGGTGACCGTCGTCGTCGCCCCGCCCGCACTCGAACCCGCCCCACGCGCTTGGGGCTGGATGCTGCAGCTCTACGCGCTGCACTCGGCGGGCTCATGGGGCATCGGGGACCTCGGCGACCTGCGCGAGTTCACGACCTGGACGGGAACGGAGCACGGCGCGGGGGCGGTGCTGCTCAACCCGCTGCACGCGATCACCCCGGTGCCACCGGTTCAGCCGTCGCCGTACACGCCGTCCAGCAGACGCTTCGGCACCCCCCTGGCGCTGCGGGTCACTGACCTGGAGGCCTACCGACGCGCCGACGGGCCCACGCGCGCGGAGGTCGACGCGCTGCGCCCGGAGACGGCGGGCGGGCGGATCGAGCACGACCGGCTCTGGGCGGCCAAGCGCGCCGCGCTCGAACTGCTCTGGCGTTCCGAAGGCCGTCCCGATCCGCGTGACGCGGGCGCGGACCTGTGGGAGTTCGCCACGTTCTGTGCGCTCGCGGAACGGTTCGGCGGCCGGTGGAGCCGGTGGCCGGAGGAGCTGCGCCACCCGGACGCGCCCGGCGTCGCCGCCATGCGCAAGGAGCTCGCGCCGCGGGTGGCGTTCCACGCCTGGGTGCAACAGCAGGTGCAGGCCCAGCTCGCCGGCGTGCGGGAAGCCGCACGGGCCGAGGGGGTGCGGGTGGTGCACGACCTGGCCGTCGGATGCGATCCGGAGGGGGCCGATGGGTGGGCGCTGCAGGATGTGCTGGCGCTCGGCGTGCGGGTCGGCGCTCCACCGGACGCGTTCAGCCAGCAGGGCCAGGACTGGGGGCTGCCGCCGTGGCGGCCGGACCGGCTCGCCGCCACCGGTTACGCCGCCTACCGCGACCTGCTGCGTGCGCTGCTCCGACAGGCCGACGGGCTGCGGATCGACCACGTGGCCGGCCTGTGGCGGCTGTGGTGGGTGCCGCCCGGCGAGTCCCCGGACCGCGGCACGTACGTGCACTACGACGCCGAGGTGATGCTCGCCGTGCTCACCCTCGAGGCGTACCGGGCGGGGGCCCTGGTGATCGGCGAGGACCTCGGCACCGTGGAGCCCGAGGTCACGGATGGGCTGGCGGAGCGGGGCATGCTCGGCTCCTCGGTCCTGTGGTTCACCCGCGACCTCGACGCGCCCGGCGAGCCCCTTCTGCCGCCGGACCGGTGGCCCGAAGATTCGGTGGCCACGGTGTCCACGCACGATCTGCCGACCGCGGTGGGCTTCCTGCGTGGCGAGCACGTGCGGGCGCGCGCCGAGCTGGGCCTGCTCGACGACGTGGCGGCGGAGGAGGCCAAGGCGAAGGTCGACCGGCTGGAGCTGGTGGAGCTGCTGCGCGCGGAGGGCCTCGTCACCGGTGAGGAACCTGGCGAGGACCAGCTGGTGGTCGCGATCCACGCGCTGCTCGCCCGGAGCCGGTCGCGGCTGGTGCTCGTCTCGCCCTACGACGTCATCGGAGAAGTGCGCCAGCCCAACCTGCCGGGCACGGTCGACGAGTACCCGAACTGGCGGCTGCCACTGCCGGTCTCCCTCGAGGAGCTCCGCGAGGACCCCCGTGTGCGGGTGGTGGTCGATCAGCTGCGGCTGCGCCGTCCGTGAGCGAATACGGCTTTCCGGAGCACTCGCACGACCCCACGGAGGACGGATGCCGGCCGACGAGATCAGCCGGGAGACGCGCATCGCGGCACCGCGGCAACGGGTCTGGGAC
>DASYES010000025.1:0-2800 GCA_036498885.1 Pseudonocardia sp. | reverse complement strand
CCAGCTCGCAGATCTCGTCCGGATCAGCAGCACGGCCGGCGGCACCACGGTCAGGGCTTGGGTCCGGCTCCGGGTTCGACGGGCGCGTCACTGGCGCTGAGGCCCGAAAACGCGGGGTCGGCCTCCGCGCGATGATGGGCGCGTGCCGAGACCACCGATCCTCGACGTCCCGATCGCCGAGGACCCCATCCGGCTGGGCCAGTTCCTGAAGCTCGCCGGCCTCGCCGAGCACGGCGCCCATGCGAAGGCGCTGCTCGAGGCCGAGGAGGTACAGGTCAACGGGCGGGTCGAGACGCGACGCGGAGCGCAGCTGCGGGCCGGCGACGTCGTCGCGGTCGGTGAGCAGCGGGCCCGGGTCGCGTCTGCTTGAGTCCGCCTGTGTCGTCGGCCGGCGGCACCCGTCCGTAGAGCGGCAGGTCCGGCGCAACCGGCGCTCCCTCCTCCCCTCGGCCGAGTGGGCTACCGGCCATTCGGGTGGCGACGCTGACCACGTGCTGTGCCGTATGGCCGTGAGATTCATCAGAAAGGGTGCATATGCGCACCACGCCGGAGTGACAGGCAACGGCTGCGGTACTCGCGGCGAGCTACCCCCGCACCTGAAGGGCAAAGGCGCCACTAAGGGGGGAGGAGCCGTGCAGCATCACGGTGTTCGTGACGGAGAGGCTCAGGTCGGGCTCTCGGGCAAGGGGGCGGGAAGATGACCGCACCCATGGGAGCGAAGCCTGGCAGCGACGAGCGCAAGAAGGCCGTCAAGCGGTACTTCCAGATCACGCCCGATGAGCACCAGCGCACCCGAGCGCGGCACCAGCAGCAGGCCGCCGTGGTGCTCATCGTGCTCGCAGGCTCACTGCTGCTGGTGGAGATCCAAGTACTCGCAGTCCTGGTGGCGATGGTGGCGCTGGTGCTGGCGCTGCAGGGGCTAGGCGGGATGGCGGACTACCGGCGCCGTCTCGCCGCGGCCGAGCCGAAGCCTTCGGACCAGGAGATGGACTACACCCTCGACGCGGACCTCCATGCGGCCGCCGAACGGGCCATGCGCCGGCTGGGCCTGACGAGGAACGATCTGGAGCTGCACAGCGACGAGGTCGAACCGCGCGCCGAGGCCCGCAGGCGGCCCCGTCTCGCCGATCAGGGTCGTGGGCCGCTCGTGGTGTTCGGGCCTGCCAACCGGGCGCGCGGTCGCAGCGGGGCGGACCGGGTCTGGAGGTTCACCCTCTACGACGTCATGGTCATCTGCCCGACCGGGCACCACCTTGCGATCTACGAGTGCGTGCTGGATTTCGCCAGTGGGCGCCGCAAGGACGAGGAGACCTACGAGTTCCACTACGCCGACGTCGTGGCCGTCTCGACGCGAACGCGGGAGCGGGCCGAGCTGGGACTGGAGCTCGTGTACAGCTCATCGATCGCGGTGCCGCTGCACCGGACGATGACGCGCGAGTTCGAGATCGTGGTGTCGAGCGGTGACCGCAGCGCCATCGTGGTCGGGATTCGCGACGACGAGAGGCTCGATCAGCAGCTCGTGCTGCAGGAGTCGGGCATCGACCACGTCACGGCCGCGGTGCGGCGCATGCTCCGGGCGAAGAAGAGCGCGCCGACGCGGTGATCGGCGGGTCAGTAGCCGACGTAGCCGCCGGAGCTGTTGCTGCGTCCACCGGCCTTGAGGGTGGAGACCCCGTACTGCGCGATCATGTACCGCACGCCCGCCGTGATGTTGGCGACCGGGTCGGTGATGGACCTGCCGCGCAGCGAGGGGTGCACGTACGCCCGGAACGTGGACGGGATGGTCTGCATCAGGCCCTGCGACGGCGTGCCCCGGCGGGCGTTGCTGTCCCAGGTGTTGATCGCACGTGGGTTGCCGCCGGACTCGGCCATGATGATCTTCTTGAGGCTGGGGGCATAGGACTGCGGCATTTCCATGATCTTCAGAGCCTCGGCGATCCAGCCGTCGAGGCCGCCGCGCTCGATCATGGCCGTGATCCGGTCGTTCTCGGCCTGCTCTCGCGCCTGCTTGGCGTGCAGCTCGGCGAGCTGTGCCGCCAGCGTGGTTGCTTTGTCGAGCATGGCCAGGTGCTCGTCGGCAGCGTCGTCGGCAGAGTCGTCGGTTACGTCGAGCGCGAAGCTCACCGGGACCAGGGCGGCGGTGCGGTTGGGCGCGAGCGGCGAGCTGTCCGACGCGAGCGCGGTGGTGAACTCGTCGGCCGCGGCGGTGGTGGCGGTGTCACCGGGGCTGGGGACGAGTGCGGTGAGGGTGCCGGTGGTGACCGCGCCGACCGCGGCGGCCGTGGCGAGAACAGTGGTGCGGATTGCCGGGCCCGTGGGTGCTGGTGCAGATGCGGCCTTGTGGCGGGCGGATACGGGATCCACTGTCCAGAGCGCGCGACGACCACGGGGGGAGCGGTGTCCAGCCAACGACTGCCCTTTCAGCGCGGGGGAGCGACCCTCACCACGAGCAGCCCGGTCGGGGGTCCGGTGAACCAGGTGGGGAGTCCCGGCTCAGTGCGCTCATGATCGGATCGTAACGCTGGCGTGACTGTATTGGCGGCTCCTCATCGCGGGCAAGGCCACGAACGCCCGGCCACCGCAGCACGGCTGCCGTTCGGCTCGCAGGGACGACACGCGCGAATAAATGCGTTGATCGTTTTTCACTCACACGGGGCGATAAGCGGTCCTCGAGGTGAGAAGGAGGCAGGAGTCGCCGAACTCGTGCCACAGATAGCCTCGGTCGACCGCCGCCGAATATGCCCGGCCGACGAGGCGTGGGCCGGCAACGGCCTCGAGTAGCAGCAGGTGAGAGGCCGAC
>DASYES010000024.1:0-2650 GCA_036498885.1 Pseudonocardia sp. | reverse complement strand
TGGGCTCGCCCGGGGGTCGGCGCGGCGGGACCGGGCGGCGTGGCCGTCACGGGAGCCGCGGGGGCCGCGGGAGGCGGAGCCGCGCCGCCCGCCGCGGGGACTGGAAGGCCGCCGGATGCCAGCGCCTGCTCGAGCCGCTCGACCCGCGCCAGGAGCGACTCGACGGACGCGTCAGTGGTGGGGCGGGTGAGGCGCACGAGCGCGACTTCCAGCGGCACGCGGGGATCGGGAGCTTGGCGCATGTCGATCAACGCGTCGCCGATCACCTCGAGCACGCGCGTGGTGGCCCGGTCCCCGAGCCGCTCGGCCCAGCCCTCCACGCGGGTGACCTCCGCCTCGGGCAGGTGGGCGACGCCGGCCCGCATGCGCACCAGGAAGATGTCGCGCATCCGGCCCAGGAGCTCTTCGCCGAGCACCCGCGGATCACGGCCGACCGAGACGGCGCTGGATACCGCCGCCAGGGCCTTCCCGCTGTCGGACTCCGCAAGTGCGTCGATCAGGTCGTCGAGCGATTCGCCCTCGTCGACCATCCCGCCGGCGGCCACTCGGTCGAGCGCCGACAGCGTGTCCCGCGCCGAGCCGCCGCCCACGCGGAGCACGTACTGGATGCCGTCCTCGTCGACGTCGAGCCCCGCATCCGCGATCACCCATGCCACGTGCTCGGCCAGGACGTCGGCCGGCAGCAGGTGGAAGTCGAAGTGCTGCGTGCGGCTCCGGATGGTGGGCAGCAGCTTGTGCGGATCGGTGGTGGCCAACACGAACACCACGTGCGCCGGCGGTTCCTCGAGGGTCTTGAGGAGCGTGGCCGACGCCGCCGGCGTCAGCATGTGGACCTCGTCGAGGATGTACACCTTCGTGCGGCCCGGCGAGCCGAGGGCGACCTTGCCGATGAGGTCGGCGATGTCGTCGACCTTGTTGTTGGATGCCGCGTCGAGCTCCTGGACGTCGTAGGACGTGCCCGCCTCGATCGACACGCAGCTATCGCACACCAGGCACGGCTCGCCGTCCTGGAGGTCGGTGCAGTTGAGCGCCTTGGCCAAGATGCGGGCGATCGACGTCTTGCCCGTGCCCCGCGGCCCGCTGAACAGGTAGGCGTGGCCCACGCGCCCTTCGCGCACCGCGTTCTGCAGGGCGCGGGCCACGTGGTCCTGGCCCCGCAGTTCGCTGAACCGGCGGGGTCGGTACCGGCGGTAGAGCGACTGGTAGGCCATCGACGGGAGCCTACCGACCCCCACCGACGCCCGATCCGCCCGCCTGCCCAACTCCCACACCGTTCTGGCGTCGCTGGCCCGAGATCGGCTGCTGGTGGAGACGGGGGGTGGGCTATCGTGGGCGGGTTCGCACCCGCAGGTGGCGGCCGGGCCCTGTGCAACGGAGGCCCGTGAACCGAGTCAGGGCCGGAAGGCAGCAGCTCTCAGCGGAGTCCACCGTGTGCCGCAGATCGCCTGGCCGCCTCCTGCGGGTGTGAACCGTTTCACCTGGAGGGGTGCGAGAGCGGCCGAATCGGCACGCTTGGAAAGCGTGTGTGGGGAAACTCACCGTGGGTTCGAATCCCACCCTCTCCGCTCAGAGGTAGCACCAGATACGGGCTCCCCCCGTCACCAACCGAGTGTCGCCGATAGGACATTCGATCTGGCACGGTCGGTCGGCGCGATCCTCGGCCCGCCTCGCCTCGTACGATGGTGGCGTGACAGGCGACACGAGCGCGCCGGCGCAGGCGCGCCAGGACGAGGTCTTCCGCGGTATGGCGCCCGAGCGGCGCGTTGCGATGGCGGCCGCGATGAGCGAGGCGGCGTTCCGGATCGCCGAGGACGGAATCCGCTTCCGGCATCCCGACTACACCGACGAACAGATCCGCTTGACCGGCATCCGGCTCCGGATCGGCGACGACCTGTTCCGGGCCGCGTTCCCCGAGGCCGACCTGCTCGCCCCGTGACTCCGGCGGACACGCTGGGCGCGGTCGTTGCCTGGCTCGACGCTGCCGATATCCCGCACATGCTCGCCGGCTCGTTTGCGAGCTCTCACCACGGGCTGGCGAGGACCACCGCAGACATCGATCTCGTGATCAGCCCACCACCTGGGGCGATCGACGCGTTTCTGGCCGAGATCGACCGCGATCGCTACTACGTCGACGAGGCGACCGCCCGTGATGCGCTCGATCGCCGGTCCCAATTCAACGTGATCGACACGACCACCGGATGGAAGGTGGATCTCATCATCGTCAGGGATCGACCGTTCAGCGCCACGGAGTTCGGCCGCCGAACACGAATCACGGTCCTCGGTGTTCCGGTGTTCGTCGCCACCGCCGAGGACACGATCCTCGCCAAGCTCGAGTGGTCGATGATCGGGGGCTCCGAACGTCAGCTGCAGGATGCAATCGAGGTTCTGCGGCTCCGCCGACCCGACCTCGATGAGGCCTATCTCGACCACTGGGCTTTGCAGCTCGGTGTCGATGAACTGTTGCTGCGTGCCCGCTCGTCGGCTGCCGGCTGACCGTCCTTCTCAGCGGCTGTGACCACTGCTTGGCCTTCTCACCGATCACTCTCTGGAGCCGTCACCATCTCGTGGGGCCCGTCGTAGTGTCGACCTTGTGGCCGAGGGAGGTGACCTGGTGCGCAGGGTGATGTGTTCCATGAACGTGTCGCTCGAC
>DASYES010000023.1:0-2508 GCA_036498885.1 Pseudonocardia sp. | reverse complement strand
GCCCGCGTCGCTGGCCGCTCTGGCCATCAGCCGCCTGGTGATCTGCGGCGACAGGATCGGGTCGCCTGCCGCGACCTTGCGGACCGCGGCGGCGATCTCGGTGGGCGGGGAGTCCTTGAGCAGGAACCCGCTGGCTCCGGCCCGCAGCGCCCGCAGCACGTTCTCGTCGGTGTCGAACGTGGTCAGGACGACCACCTCGGGCGGATGCGCCCTGGCCCGCAGCCGCCGGGTGGCGGCGATCCCGTTCACCCTGGGCATCCGCAGGTCCATCAGTACGACGTCCGGTGCGTGTGCGTCGACCACTGCGGGCACCTCGTCGCCGTCGCCCGCCTCGCCGACCACCGAGATGCCGGCCGTTCCGTCCAGCATCATCGTGAGCGCCCCGCGCACCAGGGGGTCGTCGTCGACGACGAGCACGCGCACTGTTCCGTCAGACCTGGTGATCACCCGGGCCACGGTAGCGCCGCGTGCAGCCGGAACTCGCCGTCCGGGGTCACCCCGTGCCCGAGGCGCCCGCCTGCGAGCTGGGCCCGCTCAGCCAGGCCGACGAGACCGGTGCCGCTACCGGGAGGCGAGTCCGGCGGCTGGTCGGGGAGGAGGTTGCGGATGTCGATCAGCAGGCCGTCGCCCGGGCCGCCGTCGACCTGCACGCGGACGGGCCGGCCCGGCGCGTGCTTGCGGGCGTTGGTCAGGCCCTCCTGGATGATCCGGTACGCCGATCGTCCGGTGCCCTCCGGCGTGCTCGACGGGTCGGCGACCCAGTTGTCCACGTCGAGGACCACACCTGCGGCCCGGGACTCGTCCAGCAGGGCGGGCAGGTCGGTGAGCGTCGGCTGTGGAGCATCGGCGGCGGGGTCGGTGCCGTCGGCGCGCAGGACCCCGATCACCTCGCGCAGCTCCTCCAGCGCCTGATGCACGCCCGCCCGGACGACGCCCGCGACCTTGGCGAGCTGCTCGGGTGAGGAGTCGGGGCGGTACTCCAGTGCGCCCGCCGACGCCGCCACCAAGGAGAGCCGGTGGGCCAGCACGTCGTGCATCTCGCGAGCGATCAGGGTGCGTTCGTGAGCACGCGCGGCGGCGACGCGCTGGGCCTGCTCATCCTCGGCGCGCCGGGCCCGCTCCCGCAACGAGTCGAGAAGCGCGCGCCGCGCCCGGGTGAAAGCACCCCACGCCACGAGCGCCGCGTGCGTGACGAGGGCGAGGATCAGCCACCACTCGAAGGACAGCCCCGGCGCGGGTCGCAGCAGGCCTTGGACCGCGTGGGCGCCGAGCCCGACCAACCCGACCCCGACGGCCGACGCGACCGGTCGCTCCCGGGCGATGTGCAGGGTTCCGATGGTGGACGGCGGGGTTGCGGCCGGCGAGAACGCGGCCAGTATCGCGAGCGCCACCGCGGCGGTGATCGGCCACCGCAGCAACAGGGGCAGCAGCGTGCACGCGAGGACGCCGACGATGATGTCCAGTGGAAGCAGCGCGACGCCGCTGCTGACTCGACCCGTGATCGTCAGCGTGACGAAAACCGTGCCGGCGACGGTGAGGATCGCAATTCCGCGCGGAGACGCACAGCCTCTCCCGTCCCGCTCCACGCCGGGGAGAGTAGGACCGCAGGCGGCGGCGGGAACACCGACAAAAGTCGAATCCGCAGTGGACCCCGACAAAAGTCGAACCCGGCGGCGACGGGAGTGGCACCCGCACAACCGTGCGGCCGATGCTCGGCCTGCCCGCTGACCGCGACGCTCCCGTTGTGATCACATCAGGCAACCGTCGCGGCCACCCCGGCCTGCAGACGCTGCTCGTCGATCTCGCGGCCTCGCTCGCCCTCTACTACGGGCTGCGCGCCGTCGGCGTCGATGACCTCACCGCGCTCGCCCTGGGGGCCGCTCCGCCCGCGATCACGGCGGTGGTGTCGGTTGCGCGCGGCCGCCGCGTCGAGCCGGTGGCGTTGGCGGTTCTCGTCGTGATGACGGTGGCGCAGGTCGCCTCGCTGATCACCGGTGACCCGCGTGAGCTGCTGGTGCGCAACGCCCTGCTGAGCCTGCCGTCCGGGCTCTGGATGTTGGCGACCCTGTGGGCGCGCCGTCCGCTGACGTTCCGGGTCACGCAGACCCTGTTCCCGCACCGGGCCGCCCTCATGGACGAGCTGTGGGACGACGACCCACGCTTCCGCCGGGCCTGGTGGTGGATCACCGTGACGTGGGGTGGCGTGCTGCTCCTCGACTGCCTGCTGCGGGTGCTCATGGCCGCCACGCTGCCGGTGCCGGCCGTGCCGGCCCTCGACACCGCGCTCACCTTCGTGACCCTCGTGGTCATGCAGATCCCGACCAACGTCTTCCTGTACCGCTCCGGCTCGTGGCACCTGCTGTTCGGGCGCCGCCGGGCCCCGTCCACGAAGGAGTCCGTCCGATGACCACGACCACCCGACCCTCGACCCGTTCGGCTGCCCGGCGCGCCACTGCCGTGGCGCTCGCCGTGCTCGCGCCCCTCGCGATCTGGGCCGTGGCCGTACCG
>DASYES010000022.1:0-2166 GCA_036498885.1 Pseudonocardia sp. | reverse complement strand
CTGCCTGTTCGTCGACGGCACCACCTGGCACGACGACGAGCTGATCCGGCTCGGGCTGGCAGAGAAGACCGCCCGCGACATGGGGCACCTCGCGATCGGCGGGCCCGGGGGGAGCCTCGAGCTGCTGTCCCCGCTGCCGATCGAACGCAAGATCTACATCCACATCAACAACACGAACCCGATCCTGTTGGAGGACGCCCCGGAGCGCCGCCTGGTCACCGAGGGCGGCATGGACGTGGCGCACGACGGGCTCGAGGTGGAGGTCTAGGCGCGATGACGATGACGACGACGGCGACACCGACCAGCAACGGGGCGGCGGCGAGCGGACGGACCGGGACGACGGACCCGTCGACCGCGGCGTTCCTGGAGCGCCTGCGCGCGCACTCGAAGAGCTACCACAGCGCCCACCCCTTCCACGTGCGGATGAACGAGGGAACGCTCTCCCCCGCCCAGATCCGCGGCTGGGTGGTGAACCGCTTCTACTACCAGGAGAACATCCCCCGCAAGGATGGCGCGATCCTCTCCAGCTGCCCCGACCCGGAGGTTCGCCGGCGCTGGATCCGCCGGATCGTCGACCATGACGGGGTCGTCGCCGGGGAGGGCGGCATCGAGGCCTGGCTGCGCCTGGGCGAGGCATGCGGGCTGACCCGCGAGGAGATCCTCGACCACCGCCACCTCGTGCCCGGCGTGCGGTTCGCCGTCGACGCCTACGTGACGTTCGCCCGCACGAAGCCGTGGGTGGACGCGGTCGCGTCGTCGCTGACGGAGCTGTTCGCGCCGGACCTGATGGCTGAACGCCTGGCCGCGTTCGAGCGCTGCTACACCTGGATCGACCCGGACGGGCTGGCCTACTTCCGGGCCCGCCTCGAACAGGCGCCGCGCGACTCCGAGCACGCACTGGAGGTCGTCATCGCGCACTGCCTGACCCCCGGCGACCAGGACCGCGCCGTGGAGGCGTTGTCGTTCAAGTGCGACGTGCTCTGGTCCATGATGGACGCGATCGACCAGGCCTATGCCGAGTGACTCCGGGCTCACCCCGTCCGCCTCGACCGCGCTGCCGGACACGGCCCGTCCCCGGCTCGGGCCGCACCTCCGGCTGCGCTTCGACCGCTCACGCGGCAAGCACGTCCTGCTCGCACCGGAGTCGGTGATCGTCCTCAACGGAACCGGTGCGGACATCGTCGGCCTGTGCGACGGGTCCCGGACCGTTGCCGGGATCGTGGACGAGCTGCGTACCCGCTATCAGCGCCCGGTGGAGGACGAGGTGCGGGACTTCCTGGCCCGCATGGCCGCTCGCCGGCACGTCACCCTCGAGGAGGTGAGGTGATGGATAGGCCCTTCGGGCTCCTGGCCGAGCTCACCTACCGTTGCCCGCTGGCCTGTGCCTACTGCTCCAACCCGCTCGAGCTCGCCGCCTACGATGACGAGCTGTCCACGGCGGAATGGCAGCGCGTATTCGCCGAGGCGGCAGAGATGGGCGTGCTGCAATGCCACCTCTCCGGCGGCGAGCCGCTGCTGCGCCGCGACCTGGTGGACCTGGTGCGAACGGCCGCCGAGCTGGGCATGTACACGAACCTGGTGACCAGTGCGATCGGGTTCTCCCGGCCACGGGCCGAGGCGCTCAAGGCGGCGGGGCTCGACCACGTGCAGGTCAGCGTGCAGGCCGACGAGCCGGCGACGTCGGACCGGATCGCGGGCATCCCGTCGTTCGAGCGCAAGCTCAAGGCGGCCGCCGTGGTGAAGGACCTCGGCTGGCCGCTGACCGTCAACGTCGTGCTGCACCGGCAGAACATCGACCGGATCGCCGAGATCGTGGCGCTGGTCGAGGAGCTGGATGCCGACCGCGTCGAGCTGGCCAACACCCAGTACTACGGGTGGGCGTTGCGGAATCGGGCCGCGCTGCTACCCAGCCGTGACCAGCTCGCCCGCGCCGAGGAGGTCGTGCGCGACGCCCGGGCCCGCCTGGGCGGCCGGATGGAGATCGTGCACGTCCTGCCGGACTACTACAGCGAGTATCCGAAGCCGTGCATGGGCGGCTGGGCGTCGCGCCAGCTCACCGTGGCGCCGAACGGCGACGCGCTGCCCTGCCCGGCCGCGCAGACGCTCCCGCTGCCTCGGGCCAGCGTCCGCGAGGACTCCCTGGCGACGATCTGGGACGAGTCCCCG
>DASYES010000021.1:0-2313 GCA_036498885.1 Pseudonocardia sp. | reverse complement strand
ACACCGTCCGGGTGGACGCAGGCTGCACCTGGGGAGACGTCGACCACGCCACGGTCGCGTTCGGGATGGCGACGCCGTCCGGCTTCCTGGCGTCCACCGGCGTGGCAGGGCTCACGCTGGGCGGCGGCATCGGCTACCTTTCCCGGCGGTTCGGCCTCACCGTGGACAGCCTGCTGTCCGCCGACGTGGTGCTGGCCGACGGCACCTTCGTCACCGCCAGCGAAGACTTTCACCCCGACCTGTTCTGGGCGCTGCGCGGCGGCGGCGGGAACTTCGGCGTCGTCACGTCGTTCACCTTCCGCTGCCACGACATCGGCGAGCGCGGCACCGTCATCGCCGGGCCGGTGTAGCACCAGACGATCGCGCAGGACTTGCGGCCCCACAGCTCTTCGGGGAACGGCGGGGCGGGCGGGATGGTGATCAGCCCGATCCAGCCGTTGAGCTCCTCGGGCAGTGACGGGATCAGCTCCCGGTACCAGCGCATCACGGCGTCGGTGTCGGCGAAGTCGTAGAGCACCGGACCGCCGATGATCGTGCCGTTCTCCCCGATGTCGTGGCAGCGGAACGTGAAGGACGTGACCACGCCGAAGTTCCCGCCGCCACCACGCAGGGCCCAGAACAGGTCGCTGTGGGAGCTCTCGTTCGCCGTCACGAACGTGCCGTCGGCGAGTACGACATCGGCGGAGAGGAGGTTGTCGGACGTGAGCCCGAAGCGCCGGGTGAGGTAGCCGATCCCGCCGCCGAGCGTCAGGCCGGCCACGCCCGTGGACGCGATGAAGCCCGACGGGGTGGCCATGCCGAACGCGGCGGTGGCGTGGTCGACGTCGCCCCAGGTGCATCCGGAATCGGCGCGCACCGTGTGGTGCAGGGGGTCGACGGTGGTGCTGCGCAGCAGCGAGAGGTCGATGACCAGGGCGTCGTCCCACACACCGAGCCCGGCGGCGTTGTGCCCGCCACCCCGGATGGCGATCTCGAGGTCGTGGTCACGACCGAAACGGACGCAGCCGATGACGTCGGCGACGTCCCGGCAGCGGGCGATGGCCGCGGGCCGCTTGTCGATCATGGCGTTGTAGACGGAGCGCGCCTGGTCATATACCGGGTCGTCCGGCCTGATCAGATCACCGCGCAGAGCGGCGGCCAGCTCGTCGAACGGAGCGGCGGTGGCGGACGGCGCGGTCGGCTGGGTAGTGGTCATGACGTCTCCTCTGCTGCGACGCTCGATGTCCGAGCGACCCGCTTGCCGACGTTAGGAATCCGGCGTTCGCGCAGCGTTCGTGGTTGCGTTCGCGGGTGTGGAGGAGCCGTGGACGTCCGCGGGAGGACGAACACCCCGCTCGGCGAGGTCGTGATCGCAGCGTCGGAGCAGCGCAACGCTGCCGTGTGCACGCGCCATCTGCGCTGCCGACAGCAACCGGGCGGCGGCGGCGGCAGGGTCGTCGTAGGCCGCCCGCATCCGCATCACCTCCGGCATCCACCACAGGTCGTCCCGGGCCTGACCCGCGACGAGAGCCGCATCGAGCGTCGCCCTGGCTGCACCGGCCCGGTCGTCACGGGCCGAGGACTCGGCGAGCAGCGACAGCCAGTACGGCATGCGGGCGAATGCGCCCTCCGACCTGAGGTTCTCGATTCCGCGCCGGGCGAGGTCCGCGCCCGACCCGTCCGTGCGGGCCCAGCCGTCGAGGATCAACCCCCACTCGCGGTAGTACGCAAAGTCGTATCGGTCGCAGAGCTCGCGCAGCTCGGCGACGGTGTCGTTCAGCTCGGGCAGGTCGCGCCGCATCTGGTGGGTGATGGAGCCGTAGGCCAGGGCGACGGCCAGGTTGTACGGGTGCGCGATCGACCGGGCCAGCGCGATCGCGTCACGGCAGCTCGCGCCGGCCTCGGCGTCGTGGTCGAGTAGCCAGTGGGCGTGCGCCGACCAGGCCTTGGCGTGCACGACGGGCCGGGTTCCGACACTCAGCGAAGCACCTGTGTGCAGTTCGGCGGCGACCTCGAAATGGCGCAGCGCCTCTTCCGGCATGCCGAGGCTGACCGCGGAGCCCCCGAAGGCGAAGTGGGCCGATCCGCTCAGCTCGGAGTCGGGTTCGACGACGGTGAGCAGGCGCTCCGCCGTGCGGTGAGCATCGGCGATCCGTCCCTGGACGAACCGTGACGCCCACAGACCGATGAGGCTGGCCAGGACCGAGTTCTTGCGACCGAGCCGCTCCGCGAGGGTGACGGTGCGTTCGAGCGTGTCCTGCAGCCTGGGGGAGGAGTAGCCGTACCGGGCGTTGACCGGCGCCGCCAGGGCTTCGAGGACGCCCAGCTCCTGTC
>DASYES010000020.1:0-3252 GCA_036498885.1 Pseudonocardia sp. | reverse complement strand
CCCGATGACGCTCCTGCAGGGCGGCCCACGTTCGCGCCGGCGCACCGGGCCGCATCCCATCCGGTTCCGCAGCCCGCTGCGCGGACCGTGGCTGACCTCGGTGTTCGGAGCCGTACTGCTCGCAGCGCTGCCCCTGGTGGTGATCACCGGCCTGCTCGACTACGTCGCCTACGGACCCGGACAGAGCATCCCCGGCGACGTCGGCTGGCTGCACCTACCGATCTTCGACTGGCCGACCCGCCCGTCGTGGCTGTTCCGGTTGACCGAGGGGCTCCACGTCGGGCTGGGGCTGGTCATCGTGCCGGTCGTGGCGGCGAAGCTCTGGTCGGTCATCCCCAAGCTGTTCACCTGGCCGCCGGCGCGCACGCCCGCGCAGTTGCTCGAACGCGCGTCGCTGCTACTGCTCGTCGGCAGCATCCTCTTCGAGATCGTCACCGGGCTGCTCAACATCCAGTACGACTACGTGTTCGGTTTCAGCTTCTACACCGGGCACTACCTGGGGGCGTGGGTGTTCATCGCCGCGTTCGTCACCCATGTCTCCCTCAAGCTGCCCACCATGGTCCGGTCGCTGCGCTCGCGCTCCCTGCGTGCCGAGTTGCGCACACCGCTCGCCGACACCCGGCCCGAGGAGCCCGACGGCGAGATCGGGCTCGTCCCGGCCGCACCTGCGGAACCCACGATGAGCCGGCGGGGAGCGCTGGCCCTCGTCGGCGGCGGGGCGCTGTTCGTCGCCGCGCTGACGGCCGGGCAGACGATCGGCGGCCCGCTGCGTCCACTCGCGCTGCTGCTCCCCCGCAGCCGCAACCCCGGGGGCGCCGATGCGGGGGCCAACGACTTCCCGGTGAATCGCACGGCCGTCGCCGCGACGATCCGTCCCGCCGCCACCGGGCCGTCCTGGCGGCTGGACCTCACTGGAGGAAGGGTCGCGCAGCGGCTGGACCGGGAGATGCTTCTCTCCGGAGCCGGCTCGCTGCCCCTGCACACAGCCCGGCTCCCGATCGCCTGCGTCGAAGGCTGGTCGACGGTGCAGACCTGGACGGGGGTGCGACTGCGCGACCTCGCCGCGCTCGCCGGGGTCGCGAATCCGGTCTCGGCGTTCGTCGACTCGCTCGACCCCGGCCCGTTCGGCCGGGCAACGCTGTCAGCCGGCCAGGTCCTCGATCCCGACTCGCTGCTCGCGCTGCGGGTCGACGGCGCCGACCTCAGCGCGGACCACGGCTTCCCGGCCCGCGTCATCGTCCCCGCCCTGCCCGGCGTGCACTGCACGAAGTGGGTCCGCTCGATCGACTTCCGGGCCGCGTGATGGTCCCGTTCCACCGTCGCTACGGCGCCCGTCCCGGACACCTCGCGCTCCTGCTGGCCTGCTTCGCGCTCGCCGGCTACGCGGCGTCCTTCCTGCTCGGCGATCCGACGCTGCTCACCGTGCTCGTGTGGTTCGTCGGGGCTGCAGTCGCCCACGACCTGGTGCTGTTCCCGCTGTACGCGGGGGCCGACCGGATTCTCACCACAGCTCTCGCCCGCCTGCCGCGCCCGCGCGTGCCGCTCGTCAATCACGTCCGGATCCCCGCCCTCGGCGCGGGCCTGACCCTGCTGATGTTCCTGCCCGGCATCATCCGCCAGGGCGCGGCGACTCACCTGGCTGCCACAGGGCTCGACCAACAGCCTTACCTGGGTCGCTGGCTCTGGCTGGTCGCGGCGCTTTTCGTCGCCTCCGCGCTGGTCTACGGGGCACGGCTGCTGCTCGTCCGCCCGGCCAACCGTGCCGGCGGGCCACCGGCGAGCGCCGTCCCCGAGCGCGAGGCCGGGTGACGCCGTAGCGGAAATTCTTGTATCCGCGCGCTCGCTCTGCGTAACGCCTCGGCGAGTGCGGCGATGATCAAGACATGATCCGGATCGGATACGCCGTGCTGACCGCGGTTGCCGCGCTTGCGCTGATCGCCGGGTGTGCGCAGGGCGGTGCGAGTGGATCCACAGGGCCGTCCGCGCAGCAAGTCGTCGACAACTTGAACACGGAGTTCCCGGTGGGTCGTCAGCGGGACAACACGGAGTCGTGCACCTCCGCCGGCTGCGTGCAGCTCATCACCACCGATGCGGTGTCGGTGTATCAGATGCGCGACGACTCGACCGCAGTGCACTTCGCCGACGGACTCGGCGACAGCGTCGAGCGAGTCGGGCCGTTCGTGCTCTCCTACAGCGGGTCCGAGCAGCAGCTCACCACTCCCGAGACGCGCGCGGCCTATGCCACACAAGTGCGAGCGCTCCTCGGCGACTGAGCCTGCCGAGGAGCGGTCTCTCACGACGTCGCAGGGATCGCGCCGGTCTTCGCCAGCACCGGGACGTCCACGGGCACCGTGTCCGGATAGATCAGCCCGGTACCGGTGTTGAGCACCACCACATCCTCAGCGCCGGTGAGCCACCCCGCGTCCCGCAGCTGCGCGACAGCCGCGAAGCAGGCCGCCCCCTCCGGGCACACCCAGGTTCCCTCGTCGCGGGCCAGCGCGCCCTGCGCCGCGAGCAACTCCTCGTCCGTGACGGCCACGGCCGTGCCCCCGGTCGAACGCACTGCGTCGAGCACGAGGAAGTCACCCAGCGCCTTGGGCACCGTGATCCCGAACGCGACGGTGTGCGCGTCGGCGGGCGGGCTGCTCTCGTCGAGCCCGGCATGGAAGGCCTCGACGATCGGCGCGCACCCCGCGGCCTGCACCGCGACCAACCGTGGCAGGTCGCCGGTGAGCCAACCCAGCTCGCGCAGCTCCAGAAGCGCCTTGTAGATCGCGATGATCCCGACCCCACCTCCGGTGGGATAGAGGATGACGTCGGGCGCCCGCCAGCCCAGCTGCTCGACGATCTCGTAGCCCATCGTCTTCTTGCCCTCCAGCCGGTAGGGCTCACGCAGCGTCGAGGTGTCCTGGTAACCGGGGCGCTCGGCGACCGCCGCTTTGATCAACGCCCCCGCGTCCCCGATCAGGCCGTCCACCAGGTACAGCTCAGCGCCGGTCACCACACACTCCCGGCGGGTGATCACGGGCGCGTCCACCGGCATCGCGACCAGCGCACGCAGCCCGGCCCGCGCCGCATAGGCGGCCCACGCGGCACCCGCGTTGCCGTTGGTCGGCATCGCGATACCGGCGACGCCCAGCTCGGCGGCACGTGACACTCCCACCGCAGCACCGCGGGCCTTGAAGGCGCCGGTCGGGACGAGCCCCTCGTCCTTCATCCGCAGCGTCGGCATACCGATGCGGGCGCCGTGCC
>DASYES010000019.1:0-4714 GCA_036498885.1 Pseudonocardia sp. | reverse complement strand
GCGGCTCGTCGGACGCAGACTCGATGATCAGCGTGCCGGATCCCAGGATCCTCTCGAAGAGGGTGTGGCGGAACTGCACGCTGTTGATCCGCTTCAGCGGGATGTCGATGCCGTGGCGTGTGAGCACGCCCTCCCGCACGAGCACCCGCCGGGTGGTGACGACGAAGTGCGTGGTGCGCCACCGCACGACGGGCAGCACCGTGAAGCGGATCATGAGTCCGATCCCGATCACGGCGAGCCCGAGCCAGCCCCAGTGGGCCCAGGCCTGTGTGCGGATCAGCGCGGCGAGGTACGACCCCACCGCGACGACCAGGAGAAATGCGAGCACGGGGAGGGCGATCATCTTCCAGTGCGGATGCTTGTGCATCACGACTTGCTCGCCGTCGACGAGCAACTCGTCCGGATAGGCCACAGATTTACCGTACTGCTCAGTCGGCCTTCCGGAGGTGAACAACATCGCCCGCCGCGACGGCTCGCCGGTGGCCGGCAGGATCGAGGAGCAGCAGCCGTCCGTCGCGGTCGACGTCCTCCGCGATGCCGGTGAGCATCGCGCCGCCGGGCAGCTCCACCCGTACCTCGGAGCCGAGGCTCGCGCACCCGGCGCGATAGTCGGCGCGCAACCGGGTGGCGTCCGGGTCGCCCCGGAGCTCACGCCACTCCGCCTCCCGCTCGGCGAGCCGGGTGAGCAACGCCACGAGCACGGCCGTGCGGTCGGCCGGCCCGCCCTCGGCTGCCAGCGACGTGGCCCCGGGCTGGTCGGGCGGTGACGCGACGACGTTCATCCCGATCCCGAGGACAACGGCAGGCCGCGCGTGATCGGCCACCTCGGCCAGTATTCCGGCCGCCTTGCGGGGCTCCTCACCGAGCAGCAGGTCGTTGGGCCACTTCAGGCCGGCGGGTGCCGAGGTGAGCCCGCGGACGGCGTCGAGCGCGGCGAGCCCGGCGAGCAGCGGCAGCCACCCGAACCGTGACGGCGGCACGCCGGTGGGCCGCAGCAGGACGCTGACTGTGATGCCGGAACCCGGCGGGGCCACCCAGGTGCGGGCGAGCCGGCCGCGCCCCGCCTCCTGGTGGTCCGCGACGAGCACCGAGCGGTCCGGAGCGCCTGCCGCGGCGGCGGCCAGCAGATCGGCGTTGGTGGAGCCGGTGCGCTCGACGACGTCGACCTGAGCCCAGAGCCCGCGGAGCGACGTGCGCAGCACATCCGCATCCAGCGGCTGAGCGGTCCGTTCCATGTCGTCGGACGCTACCGGCGGTGCGCCACCGGCGCGGCCTGCACCGCGAAACCACGCGACGGACGGACCCCGCGGGGCGGCGGACGCACCCGCTCGAACGGTCGCGAAGTAGCGAAGACGACATCGTCCGCCCCGGCCGTGCCGGTTACGACCGCATTAAGCTGCGCGGCCATGAGCGAGGGACGACGATGAGCGCAGCCATGGAGCCGATCGCGGACGCGTCCGGCGCGGCAGCCGACGAGCCCGACATCCACACCACCGCAGGCAAGCTCTCCGACCTCTACCAGCGCATCGACGGGGCGGTCCACGCGGGAAGCGACGCCGCCGTGGAACGCCAGCATGCGAAGGGCCGCCAGACGGCAAGGGAACGGATCGACCAGCTGCTCGACCCCGGCTCCTTCGTCGAGCTCGACGCGCTCACACGCCACCGCTCCACCAACTTCGGGATGCAGGAGAAGCGCCCGTTCGGCGACGGCGTCGTGACCGGCACCGGCACGATCGACGGCCGCCCTGTCGCGGTGTTCAGCCAGGACGCCACGGTGTTCGGCGGCGCGCTCGGTGAGGTGTACGGCGAGAAGATCGTCAAGGTGATGGACCTCGCCACCAAGATCGGCTGCCCCGTCATCGGGATCAACGACGGCGGTGGAGCCCGCATCCAGGAGGGCGTGGTCGCGCTCGGGCTCTACGGCGAGATCTTCGTGCGCAACGTGCGCAGCTCCGGCGTGGTGCCGCAGATCTCGCTGGTGATGGGCCCCTGCGCGGGCGGCGCGGTGTACTCCCCGGCGATCACCGACTTCACCGTGATGGTCGACGGCACGAGCCACATGTTCATCACGGGCCCGGACATCATCAAGACGGTCACCGGCGAGCAGGTCGACTTCGAGGAGCTCGGCGGCGCCCGTACCCACAACACGAAATCGGGTGTGGCGCACTACCTCGCCGACGACGAGGCCGACGCGATCTCCTACGTGAAGGAGCTGCTCTCCTTCCTGCCGTCGAACAACCTCTCCGAGCCGCCGGCCTACCCGGCGCCCGAGCCAACGGCCGGCGCACTCGCCGACGGGCTCACCGACACCGACCTCGAGCTCGACAGCATCGTCCCGGACTCGCCGAACACGCCGTACGACATCCGCGAGGTGATCAACCGGGTGCTCGACGAGGGCGAGTTCCTCGAGGTGCACGAGCTGTTCGCGCCCAACATCGTGGTGGGGTTCGGCCGGGTCGATGGCAGGTCCGTCGGCGTCGTCGCCAACCAGCCCATGCAGTTCGCCGGCACCCTCGACATCGATGCCTCCGAGAAGGCGGCCCGGTTCGTCCGCACCTGCGACGCGTTCAACATCCCGGTGCTCACGTTCGTGGACGTACCCGGCTTCCTGCCGGGCACCGAGCAGGAGTGGAACGGGATCATCCGCCGCGGCGCGAAGCTGATCTACGCCTACGCCGAGGCCACCGTTCCGAAGGTCACGGTGATCACCCGCAAGGCCTACGGCGGTGCGTACGACGTGATGGGGTCGAAGCACCTGGGCGCCGACGTCAACGTGGCCTGGCCCACCGCGCAGATCGCCGTGACCGGCGCTGCGGGCGCCGTGAGCATCCTGTACCGCAAGGAGCTGGCCGGCCTCGAGGGCGACGAGCTCGCGGCACGGCGGGCCGAACTGCAGCAGGAGTACGAGGACACCCTCGCCAACCCCTACATCGCGGCCGACCGTGGCTACATCGACGGCGTCATCCCCCCGTCGCACACCCGCGGCTACATCGGACGCGCGCTGCGCCTGCTGGCCACCAAGCGGGAGGCCGTGCCGGCCCGCAAGCACGGGAACATCCCGCTGTGACCCCCTCGACTCCGGCGACGGAGCCCGACGGGCCGACACCAGAGGAACGCCGGGCGGCGTTCCGGATCGTGCGGGGCGAGCCGACCGACGAGGAGGTGGCCGCCCTCACCGTGGTGCTCGCAGCGGCCGCCGCCTCGGCGGTGACGACGGCCCCGGCCGCGGTTCGCGACCGCTGGTCGGAGCCGGCGGCCCGGTTGCGCGTGCCACTGCACCCCGGACCCAGCGCCTGGAAAACCTCCACCTGGCCACGCTGAGCCGTTGGCTCACCGGAAGCGGATCGACGAGACCGACTCGTTCGCCGCCGCCAGCCGGTCCGCGTCCGGCGGGCCGACGACGACGAGCACGAACAGCCGCCGCGTGCCGTCCGCGACCACGGTGACCTGCACGTCGGCACCGACCGCCGCGGGACCGGTCGGCATCACGCGGTAGCCCGCTACCCACGCCGTGCGCCCGTCCACGGTGGTTGCCTCGTCGATGTAGTGCTCCCGCCTGCCGGGCACCGGCAGGAAGAACTCTCCGAGGTCGCCGGCCAGCCGGCGCGTGACGGTGGGCAGCGGCGGCTCCGCGGCGTCGGGCGACGACGGGACGACGCCGATCATCAGCACGGTGCCCGGCCGGGTTCCGTCGAGCATCCCGCCGGACGAGATGCCGAACAGGCGCTCCTCGGCAGGCAGGGCGGCCCAGCCTGCGGGCAGCGCGTAGTCCAGGCCGGCGGTGTCGTCCCGCACGGTCGGGCCGCCGGGGTCGGCGTTCCCAGGAACGGTCGCGACGACTGTGGTGGCCACGACGGCCAGGGCGAGTGTCGAGGTCGTGGTCAGCAGGCCGGGTCGACGATGGCGCAGCGGTCGCGTGGTCGCCCGGAGAGCGTCGGGGGTTCTGCGCGGACGGGCATCAGGACTTCTACCGATCTTCCGCCCAGCCGCAGCCTTAATTCCTGCTCAAGAACCTGGCCGGGGCTTCGTGATCACGCACACACTCGCCCGGAGGGCCGATGTTCGGCCGACGACAGGGGGTGCAGCGATGAACGAGCCGATGGTCGTCGTCGTGGTGGTCGGGATCGTGGCGCTGGTCGTGCTCGGCTTCGTGCTGGGTTCCCACGCAGGCGGCCCGCCCGGCCCGAAGGCGGCATCAGGCAGGCCGGAGGTCGCAGCTCGCAGCGGGCGCCGGAAGTCGAGCGGCTACATGCCCGACAGCGCTGCGGCAGGAGCCGACGGGGGCACCGGCTGCGACTGGGGTGGTGGCGACTCGGGCGGCGGAAACGGAGGCGATGCGAGCTGCTGACCCCGATCGCGGGTTCGCCCGCATCCTTCCGCTACGGCCGGAACCGGGCCAGGTGACCGATCCACGACTCGCTCACGTTTCCGATTTCCTCGTGATCACCGGTCGCAAACTGGAGTGATCGGCCGCAGGCGGGTGGGCACGCCCGTCCGGACAGGGTCCGCGGCCGAGGAGGGGGAATCGACGTGGATCCGATCGTCGGAATCGGCCTGACCGTGCTGGTACTCATGGTGCTGGTCCGGGTGGCAACGATGCGCGGCCGCTACAGCGCTCGCGGCCGTTCCGCAGGCCGGCGGAACACCTACTACAACCCGGACCTCTTCTCCGGTTCCGACCACAGCGGGGTCCTCCCCGGCTACGACGGCGGCT
>DASYES010000018.1:0-3194 GCA_036498885.1 Pseudonocardia sp. | reverse complement strand
TGCGCCTGCATCCAGTGCAGCAAGTCGATCTACTGAATCGTTCCAGATCGAAGTGTGAGACGGGGCACGCAGGCGACGGGAGGCCGTCCGGCCGCGCGCCGAGCGACGAACCCGGGAGTCGGCAGTGGCCGGGATTTTGGGGTGTCCTGTCTGAAAAGAGACGGAAGGTAGGGTCGTACCGGCGCCGGGAGCCGCCCGGATCATCGGATCCGGCGCGCGGCAGGGGTGCGCGGGCCCGGGCCGATGGCCCCGCTGATCCGGGGATCGCTCTCCCGTCCGGGGAACTCGCCTGTGGTCCGGTCCATGACGAGAGGAGTCGCCCTTGCTCGCGCTCGTCGTCGCGCACCTCGTGGTCGCCGCCCTGCTGCCGCTCGTCTCGGCGCGCAACCGGCGAGCGGGCTTCGCGGTGGCGGCCGTCCTGCCCGCCGTCGCCCTGGTGTGGGCGCTCGTCAACACCGCCCCCGCGCTCGCCGGCGGGGTCACCGAGACCACGGCCTGGGCTCCCACCCTCGGGCTGACGCTCGGCTTCCGGCTCGACGCCCTGGCGCTCGCGATGGTCGTGCTCGTGTCGGGGATCGGCGCGGTGATCCTCGTGTACTGCATCGGCTACTTCGGTCCCGACTCGCCGGATGCCCCGCGTACCGCCGCGCTGCTGCTCGCCTTCGCGGGCGCGATGCTCGGCCTGGTGCTCGCCGACGACCTCCTCACGCTCTACGTGTTCTGGGAGCTGACGTCGGTCGCGTCGTTCCTGCTGATCGGACAGAGCGGCGAGCGAGGGGAGGGACGGCGCAGCGCCGTGCAGGCTCTGCTGGTCACCGTGTTCGGTGGGCTGGCGATGCTGCTCGGATTCGTCCTGCTCGGCGAGGCAGCGGGCACCTACCAGATCTCCGAGATCGTGGCCGCCGGGAGCGCGGGCAGGCTGCACGGCACGCTCGTGTCGGCGGCGCTGCTGCTGATCCTGCTCGGAGCTTTCACGAAGTCGGCCCAGCTGCCGTTCCACCCGTGGCTGCCCGCGGCGATGATCGCCCCCACACCGGTGAGCGCGTACCTCCACGCGGCGTCCATGGTCAAGGCGGGCGTCTATCTCGTGGCGCGGCTGGCGCCGGGGTTCTCCGATCTCGCCGTCTGGTGGGTGCCGGTGATCGCCGTCGGGCTCGGCACGATGCTCGTCGGGGGCTGGCGCGCGCTGTCCGCCACCGACCTGAAACTGCTCCTCGCCTACGGCACGGTCAGCCAGCTCGGCTTCCTCATGGTGCTGCTCGGGAGCGGCGGACGGCTGGGGGAGATCTCCGCGCTGGCCGGGATGGCCCTGCTGCTCGCGCACGGGCTGTTCAAGGCAGCGCTGTTCATGACGGTCGGCACGATCGACCACGCAACGGGCACACGCGATCTGCGGAAGCTCTCCGGTCTGTACACCGCACTGCCGGGCTCCGCCGTCGCAGCCGCACTCGCCGCGGCGTCGATGGCCGGGCTCCCGCCGTTCCTGGGCTTCGTCAGCAAGGAGGCGGCGTTCGAGTCGTTCGTCCGTGAGGGTGGCGTGCGCGGGTGGATCGTCACGCTCGTCCTGTTGCTCGGGTCGATGTTCACCGTGGCGTACAGCGCGCGGTTCCTGTGGGGGGCGTTCGCCCGCAAGCCCGGCGTCGAGCCGACCCGGGTCGCACACTCTCCCGGCCCGCTGCTCACCACACCCGTATGGGTCTGCTCGGCCGCCGGTCTGGTGCTCGGGATCGCCTACCCCGTGGTCGACGTACTCGGCGCCGGCTACGCCCGCCTCTACCCCGGCCGGTCCGGCTACCACCTCGGGCTCTGGCACGGCGTCGGACCACCGTTGCTGCTCGCCGCCCTCGCGGTCGCCGGCGGGCTGGTGCTGTACCTGCGGCGCGACCGTGTCACCGACCTCTCCCACCGCAGCCCGTTCACCGCGCAGCGTGCGTACGAGCTCACGATCGCGGCCATCGCCCGCGTCGCCCTCGCAGTGACCGGCCGCCTGCAGGCCGGGTCCCTACCCGCGTACCTGGCCACGATCCTCGTCGCGTTCGTGCTGCTGCCCGGGGTTGCCGTCGGGGTGGGCGGCGCCTGGCCGACGGGCCAGGCGTTCTACCACTCGGCGATGCAGGTGCCCCTCGCGATCATCGTCGTGATCGCGGCGGTCGCCGTCCTGCGAACCCGCCGCCGCTTCACGGCCGTGCTCCTCGTCGGGGTGATCGGCTACGGCGTCGGCGGGCTCTTCATCGTGGACGGGGCACCGGACCTGGCGCTGGCTCAGTTCCTCGTCGAGACCCTCTCGGTGGTCGCATTCGTCTTCGTGCTGCGCAGGCTGCCTGCCGAGTTCACCGAGGAGCCGCCGCCGCGCCGGGTTCGGGTGCCCAAGGCGCTGCTGGGCATCGTGGGTGGGGCCGCTGTGGCGGTGTACGCGGTGGTGATGTCCGGAGCCCGCACCACTGCGTCGGCGACCACCCAGGAGTTCGTCCGGCTCGCACCCGCAGAGGCCGGGGCGACCAACGTCGTCAGCGCGATCATCGTCGATTTCCGGGCGCTGGACACGGTCGGAGAGATCGGCGTGCTGTTCGTGGCCTCAGCCGGGGTGGCCAGCCTCGTACTCACCACTCGCTACGAGCGGCAGCGCGAGCGTGCCCGCGTCGAGAGCGGTCAGAGCAGCCCCGTGCGCGAGAAAGACATATCGGGACGAGGAGGACCGAAGGGATGACCACTGGCGAGAGCCCGCACCTGCGTCCCTTCGAGGCGTGGGACCGGCCGCAGGAGCCATGGCTGCTCGCGGGGGAGTGCCGCAACCCCGAGGACCGGAGCCTGCTGCTGGAGATGACCACGCGCGCGGTGTTCCCGACCGTGCTCATCTTCTCGTTGTACCTGCTGCTGGTGGGCCACTACGGCCCGGGCGGCGGGTTCTCCGCGGGTCTCGTGGCCGGGCTCGCGTTCGTGCTGCGCTACATCGCGGGCGGCAGCGCCGACCTCGGGGCGGTGATGGCGCCCCGCGTCCCCGCCGTCATCGGGAGCGGGCTGGCGCTGGCGCTCGTCACCGGGCTGGTGCCGGCTGCGTTCGGTGCGCCCGTGCTGTCCACCACGAAGCTCGCAGTGGACCTGCCGCTGCTCGGCCGGATCGAGCTGCAGACCAGCCTGTTCCTCGAGATCGGGGTCTACGTGTTGATCATCGGGGTGGTCCTCGACCTGCTGCG
>DASYES010000017.1:0-2956 GCA_036498885.1 Pseudonocardia sp. | reverse complement strand
GGTCGAGTGGCCCCCGCAGCACCAGCGCATCGCCCAGCTGATCGGCGACGTCGGCGGTCACCCGCTCGTTCGCCGTGGCCGTGGTCGCGAGCACCGGCGTACGCTCCGGCAGGCCGGCCAGGAAGGTACGCAGCCGGCGGTAGTCCGGCCGGAAGTCGTGACCCCAGTCGGACACGCAGTGGGCCTCGTCGACCACGAGCATCCCGGCGCTCGCGGTGAGCCGGGGCAGCACGCGATCACGGAAATCCGGATTGTTGAGTCGCTCCGGGCTCACCAGCAGAACGTCGACCTCGCCTGCGTCGACCGCCGCGTAGGTGCGCTCCCAGTCGGCTGTGTTGGCCGAGTTGACCGTGGCGGCGTGGATGCCGGCGCGCGCGGCGGCGTCGATCTGGTTGCGCATGAGCGCCAGCAGTGGCGAGACGATGACGGTGGGGCCTGCGCCCGCGGCCCGCAGCAGCGCCGTGGCGACGAAGTACACCGCCGACTTGCCCCACCCCGTGCGCTGTACCACCAGCGCACGCCGGCGCTCCGCGACGAGCGCGTGGATCGCCGTCCACTGGTCGTCGCGCAAGCGGGCCGATGGGCCGGCCAGGGTGGCGAGCACGGCCTCGGCCCGCTGCCGGAGATCCTGCTGTGTCAGATCTTCGTGCGTGGAGGTTCCTGTCGTCACGCAACCCATGGTGGACGAGGGCACCGACAGCCGGGCGGGCAGGGGAACCCGGCTGTGGACAACCGGCGTCAGAGCTCGTCGCGAGGGCATGAACGGGCCGGCGTGCGACCTTCGATGACGCCTGCCGCGAACCTGCGCGGATCGTGTCGAGCAACCATGTCGCGCGGAAATCGCGACCATGAGCAGTGTGCCTTCCTGTCCGGTTCGGGCAACCACTTCGCTCACGGGCGGTCGGGAGGCAGGATGGGGCGGGTGAGTGCTCCCCAGTCCCCGTTGTTCGGCTCGGTCGCTGACGTGGCCGAGCGGCTGGCCGGCGTCGGCTACCTGGCCTCCACCGCCGTGGCCACCACCGTGTACCTGGCCGATCGGCTGGGAAAGCCGCTGCTCGTCGAGGGACCGGCCGGGGTCGGCAAGACCGAGCTGGCCAAGGCCGTCGCGGAGGCGACGAGCTCGGGACTGGTACGGCTGCAGTGCTACGAGGGCATCGACGAGGCCCGCGCGCTCTACGAGTGGAACCACGCCAAGCAGCTGCTGCGGATCACCGCGGGTCAGGGCCGCGAGTCCTGGGACGACACGCGCGACGACGTGTTCTCGGAGGAGTTCCTGCTCCCGCGCCCGCTGCTCACCGCGATCCGCCGCACCGAGCCGACGGTGCTGCTCGTCGACGAGATGGACAAGGCGGACGTCGAGGTGGAGGGCCTGCTGCTCGAGGTGCTCTCCGACTACCAGGTCACCGTCCCGGAGATGGGCACCGTCACCGCGTCCCGTCGGCCGTTCGCGCTGCTCACATCGAACTCCACGCGCGAGCTCTCCGAGGCACTCAAGCGTCGCTGCCTCTTCCTGCACCTCGACTTCCCGGACGCGGACCTGGAACGGCGCATCGTGCAGAGCCGCGTGCCGGAACTGGCCGAGTCGCTGGTGGACGCCCTCGTGCGCACGGTCCGCGTGCTGCGCGGCCTCGAGCTGCGCAAGGCGCCATCGGTGGCCGAGACGATCGACTGGGGCCGCACCCTGCTGGCGCTCGGGCTCGACACGCTGGACGACGAGACGGTGCGCGCCACCCTCGGTGTGGTGCTCAAGCACCAGTCCGATGCGGTGAAAGCGGCTGCCGAGCTACGCCTGAACTGACGGGGCGCGTTGGGCTCGTGGGTCGGCGGCAAGCTGGCCCAGTGCCCCGACGATGGCTCATGATGAGACGGTGACCACAGCGGCCGGCCAGAGGTCGGAGCACGGCCTGCCCGGACATCTCGTCGACTTCGTGGCGGCCCTGCGCCGTCATGGAGTGTCGGTCGGGCCGGGGGAGACGGTGGACGCCGCGCGCGTGCTCGGTGCCCTCGACCTGATCCATCGCGAACACGTTCGCGAAGGACTCGCTGCGGCCCTGCTGCGCCGATCCGGTCAGCGGCAGGTGTTCGACACCCTCTTCGAGCTGTACTTCCCGGCCGCCCTGGGCTCCGGTTCCGCGGAGGTCGAGGTGCCCCGCGTTGACGACCTGCCCGACGGGCCCGTGGACGTCGACGCGCTCCGTGACATCCTGGCCGACCTGCTGCGCGACGGCGACAGCGAAGCCCTCGCCGAGCTCGCCCGCGCGGTGGTGGACGCGCTCGGGCACTCGGGCGCCGCCGGCACGGGCGTGCGGGGGGCTGGTGGGCAACCCGGCTGGTCGGCCTACCAGGCGCTGCGGGTGCTCTCGCCCGAGACGCTGCTGGCCCGGATTCTCAGCGACCTCAGGGCCAGCGGCGCGGACGAGGACGCGTTCAGCGACGAGGTGCGGCGCCGTGAGATCCGTGATCGCATCGCGGCGTTCCGCAAGATGGTCACCGATGAGGTGCGCCGGCGCACCGCCGAGCAGCGCGGACGCGATCACGTGGCCAGGACCGCCGTGCCCAAGCAGGCCGAGCAGGTCGAGTTCCTCTCCGCGCACGCCGAGCAGCTCGCCCTGCTCCGCCGCACCGTGCATCCGCTGGCCCGCCGCCTCGCGTCCCGGCTGGCGGTGCGCCGCAAGCACGCGAAACGCGGTGCGCTGGACATGCGCCGGACGCTGCGCCGGTCGATGTCCACCGGCGGCGTGCCGATGCGCCCGGCGTATCGCAAGCGACGTCCAGGGCGCCCGGAGCTGGTGGTGCTCTGCGACGTCTCCGGCTCGGTGGCCGGGTTCAGCCATTTCACGTTGCTGCTGGTGCAGGCGCTGCGTGAGCAGTTCAGCAAGGTGCGGGTGTTCGCCTTCGTGGAGCGTGCCGACGAGGTGACCCACCTGTTCGAGCCGGGCAGCGACCTGGCCGGGGT
>DASYES010000016.1:0-3415 GCA_036498885.1 Pseudonocardia sp. | reverse complement strand
ATCTGACGCGGGCGTCGGGTCAGTTCACGACCGGGGCGCATGCCACGCGCAACGTCCGCACTGCTGATCGCATCACGAGGGCGCAGACCAGCGCGCTCAGCCCGAATGCCGGCAGGGCGAACGGGTTCGTCGCGATGAGGTCGCCGGCCCCGGGACCGACGGCCACGTTCATCACCACGCCGATACTGGCGCAGAACAGAGCGCCGACTGCGCCGGTGTGACCCACCAGCACAGCGATCCGCCGGGCCGGTACCGCACGGTGGAACGTGGCCGCCAGCAGGACCACGGCCATCGCCGAGACCAGCACGGCCGCGGTCTCCTGCGCCCGCGCCAGCCCCACGACCACGTCCGATACCGGTTGCGCCGGAGACGTGTGCCACGCCACACCGCCGCTTCGCCACAGCAGGTCCCATCCCAGGGTCATCCCGGGGAACGCCACCAGGAGCAGCAGCGCCGCCCACCGGCCCTGGCGCGCGACGAGCTCGGTCTGGAACTCCTGTGCGACCTCCGGGCGGGGCCGAAGTCGTGCACGGCCCGCACCGCCGCTTGCTGCGGGTCGAGGCCGCAGCAGCGGTGGGCGGCGGCCGCGTCGTGCAGTCCGTCGCGCACCTCCCTGAGGATGCTCCGGCGGGTGCGGCCCGGGCCTCGCAGCGCCCTGGCGAGCTCGGCGACGTGCTGATCGACCACATCGGGTGTGCTCACGAGACCCCTCCCGCGGGTCGTCCGGCCGCGGGGCGCAGCACGGCGTCCACCACGGCGCTGAACTCGTTCCAATCGGCACGCTGGCCGGCGAGAGCGTGTCGCCCGGCGCGGGTGAGCGTGTAGGTACGTCGTTCCCGCCCGCCGACGGTGCTCCACGCGCCCGAGAGCAGGGCCGTCCGTTCGAGCCGCCGGAGCGCGGGATAGACGGTGCCGGTCGGCAGGTCCAGTGCGCCGCCGCTGCGGGTCTGCAGTGCCTCGATGATCGCGTAGCCGTGCCGGGGCCCATCCTCGAGTACCGCCAGGATCAGGCCGTCGAGGTGGCCGCGCACGGCGTCTGGCTTCACAGGTAGGGATTCTACGTACTTCCGCCGGCCGCACATCAAGAGCGGATCAGGGGAATCCCGGATGTATACGTAGGAAGTCTACGCATAGAGTCCTCGGACGTGGAAACTCTTGTTCCTGCGCCGACCATCACGCGCAGGCCTCGGATCTCTCTGTGGACCCTCCGGGTGGTGATCACGGTGAACCTGCTGGCCGTGCTCGCGCAGCCGGTGCTGGCCGGGCTCTTCCTCACCGGCGACGTCGACGCGATCGGCGTGCACGGCCTCATCGGATCGCTGCTGGCGTTGGTGGAGCTCGTCGTGATCGTTGTCGCGCTCGCCTACGTCCTCGGAGGACGCGGCCGGTTGTGGGTGCTGCCCGTGGCGGTGCTGCTGTTCCTCGCCGTGGGCTTCCAGATCGCCGCGGGGTACGCCCGTGAGCTGGAGCTGCACGTGCCGCTCGGCGTCACCATCGTCGTCGCGTCGGTGCTGCTGGCCGGATGGGCGTGGACCCCATCGGCCGCCCGGCCGCGGAACCCACGATGACCGGGCTGTCGCGCCGCGCCTTCCTCGGCCTGCTGGGGGTGGCCGGGGCCGGCGTCGCGCTGGCCGGCTGCGGGTTGGGCTCGTCCCCCGGCCAGACGGGGGAGCAGCTCGCCAGCGCGCTACCGCTGCCCGACGCGTTTCGCGTGCCGCTGCCCGTGCCGCCCATGGCGCGTCCGGTGGGCACCGATCCGACCGGTGCCGACCTCTACCGCGTGACGCAGCGGGTGGCCGACCTGGAGATCCTGCCCGGACTACGCACACCTGTGCTCGGCTACGACGGGATCTTCCCCGGCCCCACCTTCGACACCCGGCGCGGTCGGCCGGTCGTGGTGCTGCACCGCAACGAGCTGCCCGTACCCACCGTCGTGCACCTGCACGGCGGGCACACTCCCGCGGAGAGCGACGGATGGCCGCTGGATCTGCTGCTCCCGGTGGGTAACACGGCGACCTGGGCGTCGCATCACGGGATGGTCGGTGACCTCGCCGCGGGGGAGCGGTCCTACCGCTACCCGACCGACCAGCGGGCGGCGACGCTCTGGTACCACGACCATCGCATGGACTTCACCGGTCCGTCGGTCTACCGGGGGCTCGCCGGGTTCCATCTGGTGCGTGACGACGTCGAGGACGCGCTGCCACTCCCGCGTGGCGAGCGTGAGCTGCCACTGATGATCTGCGACCGGGCCTTCGCCGCGGACGGCTCCTTCGCCTACCCGGGCCTGGACCAGGGGATGCGCTCGGTTCCGGGCGTGGAGGACGACTGGATGGAGGGCGTGCTCGGCGACGTCGTTCTGGTCAACGGGGCACCATGGCCCGTGCATGAGGTCGACGCCGCGCGCTACCGGCTCCGGCTGCTCAACTCCTCGAACGCCCGCCGGTACCGGCTGGTGCTACAGACGCCGGGAGCCCCGGACGTGCCGTTCGTCCAGATCGGGTCGGACAACGGACTGCTCGCGGCGCCGGTGACCCACCAGGCACTGGAGATCGCCCCTGGCGAACGCTTCGACGTGGTCGTGGACTTCGGGGTGTTGCCCGTCGGCACCGAGGTCACGATGGTCAACCCGCTGGGCAGCGGCCGCGCCGCCGACGTCATGCGCTTCCGGGTGGTGCGCACCGCGAAGGACGACAGCCGGGTGCCCGATCGGCTCGCGGACGTGGAGCCGCTCGTGCCGGCTCCCGGCGCGACGCAGCGAACCTTCCGGTTCACCCGCGGCCCGGTCGGCGACCACCGCGGCTGGACGATCAACGGCACGTCCTTCGACCCGCAGCAGTCGCTGGCCGACATCCCTCTGGGCGAGATCGAGGTGTGGCGGTTCGTCAGCGACGTCCATCACCCGGTGCACGTGCACCTCGACGGGTTCCAGGTGCTGCGCCGCGGCGCTGCCGCCCCCGGCCCGTACGACGTGGGCTGGAAGGACACGGTCGACATCCGGCCAGCGGAGATCGTCGAGGTCGCGGTCCGGTTCACCGACCACGCGGGCCGCTTCGTCTTCCACTGCCACAACCTGGAGCACGAGGACATGGCGATGATGGCGACGATCCGGACGGTGGAAAGTGCGCTCTAGCTGGGCGTGACGGGCAGCAGCCCGCGTTCGGCGAATACCTTCTTGGCCGCGAGGGTGGCGTTGAGAGCTCGCGGCAGGCCGCAGTAGATGAGCGCGTGCAGAAAGGCTTCGACGATCTCCTCAGGGGTGAGGCCGATGTTCAGCGCCGAGTTGATATTGAGCTCGAGTTGGGGTTCGGTACCGAGCGCCGTGAGCATCCCGAGGTTGAGAAGCTGTCGGTCGCGGCGCGACAGGTTCGGGCGGGCGGAGATCTCGCCGAAGGCCCAACCGACGACCTGTTGACCG
>DASYES010000015.1:0-2619 GCA_036498885.1 Pseudonocardia sp. | reverse complement strand
CGGACGTGCGGTTCCCGACCTCTCTCATGTTGGACGGGTCGGACGCGATGAACCCCGACCCGGACTACTCCGCGGCCTACGTGGAGATCCACACCGATGCCGCCGACGGGCTGGTGGGGCACGGGTTCGTCTTCACCATCGGCCGGGGTAACGACGTGCAGGTGGCCGCGATCGAGGCGCTGGCGAGCCACCTCGTCGGCCGGGACGTCGACACGCTGCTCGCCGACATGGGCGGAACCTGGCGGGAGCTGGTGCACGACTCGCAGCTGCGCTGGCTGGGCCCGGAGAAGGGCGTCATGCACATGGCGATCGGCGCGGTCGTCAACGCTCTGTGGGACCTGCTCGCGAAGCGTGCGGGCAGGCCGTTGTGGCAGGTGCTCGCCTCGATGACGCCGGAGCAGCTGGTCGATCTCGTCGACTTCCGCTACCTGACCGATGCGCTCACCCCGGATGAGGCGCTGCAGATCCTGCGCGCCGCTGAGCCGGGCCGCGCCGAGCGTGAGGCGCAACTGCTACGCGAGGGCTACCCCGCCTACACCACGACGCCGGGCTGGCTCGGCTACGACGACGAGAAGCTCGCCCGGCTGTGCCACGAGGCGGTCGAGGAGGGATTCTCGCAGATCAAGCTGAAGGTGGGTGGCGATCTCGCCGACGACGTGCGCCGCCTCGGCATCGCCCGCGCCGCCGTAGGCCCGGACATCCGGATAGCGGTGGACGCCAACCAGCGCTGGGACGTCGACGCCGCCGTCGCCTGGATCAAGGAGTTGGCCAGCTTCGACCTCGCCTGGGTCGAAGAGCCCACGAGCCCGGACGACGTGCTGGGACACGCGGCGATCGCAAGCGGCATCGCACCGATTCCGGTCGCCACCGGCGAGCACATGGCGAACCGCGTGATGTTCAAGCAGTTCCTCCAGATCGACGCGCTACAAGTGCTGCAGCTCGACGCCACCCGGGTGGCAGGCGTGAACGAGAACGTGGCGATCCTGCTGCTCGCGGCGAAGTTCGGGGTACCCGTGTGCCCGCACGCAGGCGGGGTGGGTCTCTGCGAGGCGGTGCAGCACCTCGCGATGTTCGACTTCGTCGCCGTATCCGGGAGTCTCGACGACCGGATGATCGAGTTCGTCGATCACCTGCACGAGCACTTCGCCACCCCGGTCGACGTGCGGGGCGGCCGGTACCACGCGCCCTCGGCCCCCGGGGCGGGCACCGAGATGCGGAGCGGCTCACTCGCAGCGCACTCCGTCGCGACCCGTGGCTGACGTGGGCACCGGCGTCGAGTCGACGGCGGGTGATCCGCAGCCGAGCCCCGAAACATCCGATGAGTTCGACGTGCCGATGGCGGTGGTCGACGCGCATCTGCACCTCTGGGACCTGCGGCGCAGCGCCTATGAGTGGATCACACCGGAGCTGGGCCCGCTGCACACGACCTTCACCGCCGAGCGGGCGCATGCCGAGCTGCGCGGAGCCGGTGTCGGCCGGGCCGTCCTCGTGCAGGCCGAGGACTCGGAAGCCGACACCGAGTTCATGCTGGAGGTTGCCACCGCGAACAGCTGGGTGGCGGGTGTGGTCGGTTGGCTGAAGCTCGACGATCCCGCCGCAGCCGAGAGGCAGCTCGACCGCTGGTCGGCCGAGCCCACGTTCGTCGGCGTCCGCCATCTCGTGCACGACGACCCGCGCGACGATTTCCTCGCACTCCCCGCTGTGCGCACCTCGCTCCGCCTCCTTGCGGCGCGCGGCCTGCCGTTCGACGTGCCCGACGCCTGGCCCCGTCACCTCGCCGCCACCGCCGAGCTGGCCGCGGCGCTCCCGGGGCTGACCGTCGTGCTCGACCACCTGGGCAAGCCTCCACATGGGCAGCCCGAGTTCGCCGAGTGGCGTTCGGTGCTCGCGGACGTCGCCGCCCACCCGAACACCGTCGCGAAGGTCTCCGGGCTGCAGGTCCGCGGCATGCCGTTCACGGCCGACGTGCTGCGCCCGGCGTGGGACGCCGCGCTCGAGCTCTTCGGGCCGCACCGGTTGATCTGGGGGAGCGACTGGCCGATGACGCTCCTCGCCGCCGGGTACGCGGGCACCTGGGACGTCCTGTCCGCCCTGGTCGGCGAGCTGACCGCGGACGAGCAGCAGAAGGTCCTCGCGGGGACGGCGTGCCGCGTCTACCGTCTCGGGTCCGTGTTGACCAAGCAGCTGACCACACCGGAGGCACCGTGCTGACCGGCATCCACCCGCTCCTGACAGGGCCGCTGCTCGCCCACCTCGACGCCATGGGCCACTCCGACGCCGTCGTGCTCGCCGACGCACACTTCCCGGCGGAGCGGCTCGCCGGCAGGTTGCTGTTGTTTCCGGGGATCGCGACGCCGGAGCTGCTCACGGCCGTGCGCACGGTCGTCCCGCTCGACGACGCTCCCGCCGTCGACCTGATGGTGACACCCGACGGCTCCCGGCTCCCCGTACAGGACGAGCTGGTTGGGGCGGCGGGCACGGGCGAGGTCCGCTTCCTCGACCGGCACGAGTTCTATGACGTCGCCGCGACGGCGTTCCTGGTGGTGCGCACCGGTGAGACGCGCGTCTACGGGAACGTGATCCTGCGCAAGGGGGTGGTGCGGTCGTGAGTGAGCCGTT
>DASYES010000014.1:0-3014 GCA_036498885.1 Pseudonocardia sp. | reverse complement strand
TGCCCCTCTGGTACCGGGTCGCGCAACCGCACGTCACGGTTCCGCGACCCGGAGGGCCGGGGAGCGGAGATCTCAAGCTGGGAAATGGCTTTGTTCAGGCGGAGAGCCCTCCCGAGGCGGGCGACTTGCGCCCGCAAACGGGGCGACTCGCGCACGTGAATCGGGCGACTCGCGTACTTACAACGGGCGACTCGCGGGGGTTGGGCATAGGAGGTCGCGGTGGGTGCGTAGGGCGGTCAGCAGGCGTTCGATGTCCTCGGCCGTGTTGTAGCAATGCGGCGAGATCCGTAGGTTGCCGGCGCGCGACGAGGTGACGATGCCGTCGTTCTCCAGCCGCTGCACGAGCTGCTCGACATCCGTGGACGCGACGGCCACCAGGGGACCGCGGCGGGCCGGGTCCTTCGGCGTGGCGACCACACCGCCCATCGCGACGACCTCGTCGATCAGCCGGTCGTTGAGCCCGCGGACGTGCGCGGCCGTCGCCTCGATGCCGATCTCCAGCATCAGCTCGACTCCGGCGATGGCCGCGTACACCGCGGGGATCGGCGGCGTACCCGACTCGAACCGCCGCGCGTTCGCCGCCGGGCGGTAGCGGTCGACGCGCATCGCGAAGATGTCCTCGTCCGCGAACCACCCCGTCGAGGTCGGTACGAGGTGAGCGGTGGTCGAGGGGTTCGCGTAGAGGAACCCGATGCCGGGCGAGCCGAGCAGGTACTTCAGTGCGCCCCCGGTCACGACGTCGACCCCCAGGGCACCGACATCGATCGGCACCGCGCCCACGGACTGGTACGTGTCCAGCAGGACGAGTGCACCGCGTTCGTGGGCGAGCCGCGCGATCGCCTCGACGTCCAGCAGGCTCCCGTTGAGATAGCAGATGTGGGTGATCGACACGATCGCCGTGCGCTCGTCGATCGCCTCCGCGAGCCGGTCGAGCGAGAGCGTGTTGTCGTCCTCCGCGGGAACGTGCACCACCCGTGCGCCCCGCCGCTCCTGGGCATGCCAGATCTGCCCGATCGTCGGGAACTCCAGGTCGGTGGTGACCACGGTGTCGCGCTCGCCGAAGTCGAGCGCCGACGCCAACGCGCTGACGCCGGCCGAGGACGAGGTGGTGACCGCGACGCTGTCCGGGTCCGCGTGCAGCACCCGAGCGAACGCGCTGCGCGCCCGCTCGCTGCGCTCGACCCAGTGGCTCCACAGTGAGCCCTCGGCCTCGAGACCAGCCAGGTAGTCGCCGTAGGCGGCTCGCACCACGTCGGAGAGTGCTCCCTGCGAGCAGCTGTTGAGGTAGACCCGGTTCTCGAAGATCGGGAACCGGTGCCGGATCGTCTCGGCGAGGGTTCCGCCGCCGGTTGCGCTGCTCATCCCGTGCCTTTCCACTGCCGGCCTCAGCCGATCCGCCCCGAGCCGGCCACCAGCTGCCTGCGCACCGAGAACGCAGCCTCGCGATGTCCCGCGCGTTCCGTGGCGAGGTTCTCCGGGGTGCGCTCCGGGCACCAGTGCAACCGGCCTGCCGCGAGCGTGCAGGCGGGCCGGTGCAGCACGTCGATGCTCTCGGTGGGGTCGCCGGGGACCGCGACGACGTCGGCCGCCAGTCCGGTGGTGAGCTGCCCGGTCACCGTGCCGAGTCCGCACGCCGCCGCCGCCCGGTGCGTGGCCGCTGCGATGATCTCGCGGGTGGACATCCCGGCGTCGGCAAGCACGTCGAGCCCGTCGGCGTAGTTCTCGAACGGGACGAGGCCGATGCCGGCGTCCGTGCCGGCGACCAGCTCGATGCCCGCCTCCCGCATCGCGCGCAGGTTCGCGATCAGAGCCTCGCGCTCGTCCCACGGGCAGAAGTAGGGGTCGGGCAGGCATGCGGTGTTCATCGTGGGACAGACGACGATCCCGCGCTCGGCGATCCGACGCGCGATCTCCGGGTCGAACCGGGAGCCCTTCTCGGTGACCCAGCCGCAGTGCTCGATCATGTCGACCCCGGCTTCCATGGCGCGGCGGATGCCCTCCACCCCGAGCGCGTGCGTGGTGACCGGCATGCCGAGCCGATGCGCCTCCTCGACGCAGGCCCGCAGCTCCTCGACCGTGTAGCGGGCGTGCCACGGGCGGCTGCCTGCGGTCATGAACCCGCCGGTGGACATGATCTTGATGACGTCGGTGCGCTGCTTGGCCCGGATCCGGACCTCCCGCACCACCTCGAGCGCGCCGTCGGCTTCCCCGCCCATCGCCCAGGCGTGCCCAGCGGTGACGGTGATCGGCGCGTTGGCCACCTGCAGCCGCGGACCGGGTACGAGGCCATCGCGCACGGCGTCGCGAATCGTGCTGGCCACGGCACCGCGGCAGCCCAGGTCGCGGGCAGCGGTGACGCCGGCGTCCAGCAGCCGACGGGCGCTGTTGATCATCCGGCAGGCCAGCTCGGCGTCGGTGGCGGTCAGCTCGCTGACCGTGGACGTCACGCTCCCGTCCATCGCCAGGTGGACGTGGCAGTCGATCAGGCCGGGCATCAGTGTGCGGTCGCCCAGCTCCACCAGGCGGACGTCCGGTGCGGCCTCGCGGGCGACCTCGGCCCACGGACCGGAGGCGGCGATCAAGCCGTCCACGGCCAGCACCGCACCGTCCTCGATCACGGCGGCGTCCGCATGCGGCAGCAACCGATCCGCTCGCAGGAGGACAGGCGCGAGTCCGCTCCCAAAGTCGCTCATCGCATGACGACGTTAGATCTGGATTTAAGCTCAGTCAACGATGTTCAAGCACATTGACAAGCTTGGATCATGGTTGCAGTCTTCACGGTCAGCGCCAGGGGGCGTGCCAGCGCACGTGACCGAGGGAGACCACCGTGCCCAGTACGCCTGACGAGCCGCCACCCACGCTCCGCACGGTGCCGAAGCCGGGCCGCCGCTGGTACCGCCTGCTGCTCGTGCTGCCGTTCCTATGGTGCATCGCCGCGGTGCCGTGGGCAGGGCACGTGCCCTACGCGTTCGGGCACGTGCCGTTCCTGCTGGTGTGGATGGTGGCAGGGGTGT
>DASYES010000013.1:0-1589 GCA_036498885.1 Pseudonocardia sp. | reverse complement strand
AGCGTCCGCCGGCATGGAGCCCGGGCGGATGCCGGCGACGGTGTGAAGCCCTTCCTGTCGTTCGCCCCCAGCTCTCGGCGAGCTGCTCCTTTCCTCGGGCGACACGATGATCGTTGCGCCCGGGGGATGGCGCTACCGCTTGCGGTTCTGCCACCACCAACGCAGCAGGAGCGTGAGCGACGCGAGCAGCCCGGCCAACACGACCAGCCGCCCGAGCGGTGAGGACAGCCCGGTGGGGTCCTGCGCGAGAACGGACATTTCGGCTGTCACGGATGCAACGCTACTCGTCGATCCAGGCGGGTGACGCCGTGCCGAAGGACGAAGCGGGCGGCCGCCATGCCAGATGCTCTCCATCGACCGTGCCGGGTGGACGGGCGAGCGTGAACGCGTCGAGCTCCTGCAGGTAAGGGGCCGGGTCGACATCCGCAACCGCGTCCTGACCCTGGCGCGGCAGGCCCTGCAGCCAGGCTGCCGTGGCCGCCAGTGCCAACCGGACGTGGTGGCTGCCGCCGTCACGGCGCTGGCGGGCGAGCGCCAGCAGGGCGGCCGCGGCGCCCAGGTAGCCGGTGGCGTGGTCGAGCACCTGGGCAGGGAGCGCGCCTGGTGTGTCCTGCCCGCCCTCGGCCACCGCGATCCCGCACGCCGCCTGCACGATGCTGTCGAATCCGCGCCTGTGGGCCCACGGACCGCTGTGCCCCCACGCCGACAGCGTGACGATCACCAGGCCCGGGTGCCGCTGCGCCAGCTCCTCGGGTGCGAGCCCGAAGCGGTCGAGAGCGCCGGGGCGATAACCGGTGACCACGACGTCCGCACCCGCCAGCAGCCGCTCCAGCACGTCCCGTCCGGAGCCGAGGTCGAGCAGCGCGCTGCGCTTGCCGGGCAGGGTGTCGGCGGACTGGAGGGGGGTCTCCGGCCGGTCGGGTGCATCGAGACGCAGCACGTCGGCACCGTGGACGGCGAGCGTGCGGGTGGCGACCGGGCCCGCGATCACCCGGGTCAGGTCCAGCACGCGAGGCCTGCGCCGGTAGCGGGCCGGGGCATCGCCGACGATGCGGTGTTCGACGAGCGCGGGCGGTGGGCCCGTCTCGGCCCGCCAGGCTTCCTCGGTGCGGACGGCCGCGCCGATGCCGCCGGCGTCGTGCAGCGCGTTCTCCAGCTTCATCCCGGCCCATCCGGCGATCGCCGCCGGTACCTCCGCCTCCGTACAGTCCAGCACCCGCAAGGCGGCCGCGCGGTGCCACGGGTAGTTGGCATGCAGCCGCAGCCACCCGTCGGCGGTGCGGTGGAAGGCCGAGAGGGGGTCGAACGGGTCGCCGAGCGTTCGTCCGTCGCGACGCACGTACCGCTCGCTGCGTAGTGCGACGGCGAGCTCGCGCGTGTCGAGGCCGACTCGTCGGCCGGTGCCGAGCGTGGCGGCGAGCAGGCTCGCGCCGACCGCGGCCGCACCGGCACCGGTGACCGGAAACGTCGATGCCAGGGTCGTCGGCGGCCCGGTGACGTGCAGCCGGTGGAGTTCCTCGGGTGCCCCGCGGAGCGTGGCCCACAGCGGAGCTGACAGGTCCGTCACCCTCGCAGCGTCCCAGCTACCG
>DASYES010000012.1:0-3594 GCA_036498885.1 Pseudonocardia sp. | reverse complement strand
CGCGGGGAACGCGTCCGGCTGCAACTGCTCGCGGCGCTGATCCCCGTGGTCCTCGGCGTGGTCATGGTGAAGGTGACCCACCAGTGGACTTATGGCCTGTTCGTGCTGATGTCGCCGGTCATGATCATCGGGCAGTGGATGTCCGACCGGCGCTACGGGCGCTCCTCCCACAAGAAGGCGATGAAGGAGTACCGGCAGCGCTGGACCGAACTGGACGGCGTCATCGCGGCGGCCCGGCTCGAAGAGGAAGCGCAGCGCAGGCACGACGCGCCCGACCCGGCCGAGATCCTGCTGACCGCGACCGGGCCGCGACGACGGCTGTGGGAGCGGCGGGCCGCCGACGACGACATGCTGCAGCTGCGGATCGGGCTCGTCGACCAGCCGTCACGCATCGAGGTGGTCCTTGACAAGAAGGCCGAGTACGATGCCGCGCCGCCTGACGTGCCGGTCGACCGCGACGTGCCGGTGACGCTGTCGCTGAAGGACCTCGGCGTGATCGGCCTGGCCGGAGACGCCGCTTCATCCCGCGCGCTCGCCCGCTGGCTGGTCGTCCAGGCCGCCGCGCTGCACAGCCCGCGTGACCTGTCCATCGTGATCCTCAGCGACGACCCGCGCGCCGCCGAGCACTGGAACTGGGTGCGCTGGCTGCCCCACTGCGCGCCCCAGCAGGGGGCGGACTGCGTCGCGATGGTCGGCTGCGACGCGTCGACGGTGACGCGGCGGGTCAACGAGCTCGCGGCGCAGGCCGCCGAGCGGATGCGTGAGCTGTCCGCTTCTTCGTCGTCCAATGCCGTGCCGCCGCACCGGACCCTTGTCGTGCTCGACGGAGCACGGACACTGCGCCGGGTGGCCGGCATGCCGCAAGTGCTCGCGACCGCAAAGATGACCGGGATCAGCGCGATCTGCCTGGAGGAAAACGAACGTTCACTCCCCGAGGAGTGCGCGGCCGTCGTGTCATGGGACTCCTACAGCCCCGCGTACGTGGCGGTGCGCGGTGGCACCGACGTTCCCGGGCTCATCCTCGCCGACCAGGTCGGCGTCGGCTGGGCGGACCGCGCCGCGCGGGCGCTCGCGCCGATCAGGGACATCAGCCGGGAGGACGGGCAGGCCGCGATCCCGTCAAGCGCGCGGCTGCTTGACCTGCTCGGCATGCCGAATCCTTCCGCCGACTCGGTGCTTTCGCTGTGGCAGCGGTTCGGGCGGACCACCGCCGTGCCGATCGGGGTCGGCGCGGACGGTGCCTTCGTGGTCGACGTCCGGGCGGACGGGCCGCACGCGCTGATCGCCGGCACCACCGGCGCCGGCAAGTCGGAACTGCTGCAGACGCTGATCGCGTCCCTCGCCGCCGCCAACCGGCCGGAGGCGATGAACTTCGTGCTGATCGACTACAAGGGCGGCAGCGCGTTCAAGGACTGCGCGCGGCTCCCGCACACCGTGGGTATGGTCAGCGATCTAGACGGGCACCTCACCGAGCGAGCGCTCGCCTCGCTCGCGGCCGAGCTCAAGCGGCGCGAGGAAATCCTGCTGCACGCCGGGGCCAAGGACATCGAGGACTACTGGGATACCGTGACGCGGTCGCGCGGCAGTTCCTTTGAACCGCTCCCCCGGCTCATGCTCGTCATCGACGAGTTCGCGTCGCTGGTCGCGGAACTGCCTGACTTCGTGACCGGGCTCGTCGGCATCGCCCAGCGGGGGCGGTCGCTTGGCGTGCACCTCGTCCTCGCTACCCAGCGGCCGGCCGGTGTGGTCAGTGCGGACATCCGGGCCAACACCAACCTGCGGATCGCGCTGCGGGTCACGGACGCCGCTGAGTCGATGGACGTGATCGATGTGGCCGACGCGGCGAAGATCGCCAAGTCGACGCCAGGGCGCTGCTACGTGCGGTCAGGGGCGTCCGCGCCGACCGCCGTGCAGTCCGCGCGGATCGGCGGGCGGCGGCCGGGGGCCGTGCGGGCTGCGGCCGCCGCGCGGGCCATGCCCGTGCCGTGGCAGACCCTCGGGTACCCGGTACCTTCGCTCTCCGCCGCTGACTCTTCCTCGGACGACATGGACACCGACCTGTCGGTGCTGGTCGACGCGATCGCGGGCGCGGCTTCGCGGCTCGGCATACTCGCGCAGCGCAGCCCGTGGCTGGAACCGCTGGCGTCGTCGGTCACGCTCGACTCGGTTCCTGCCGCTGCCGCCTCCGGCGCTCCCGGCGAGGTGCCCGCCGTCACGTTCGGGCTCACCGATGTCCCGGCCCGTCAGGAGCGGGTGCCGCTGGCACTCGACCTGGCCCAGGGCGGACACCTCGTGGTGGCGGGCACGGCCCGCTCGGGCCGGTCTACAGTGCTGCGGACGATCGCCGGATCGGTCGCCGCGACAACGTCGCCCGCGGACGTGCATATCTACGGGCTGGACTGCGGTTCGGGCTCGCTGCTTCCGCTGTCCCAGCTACCGCACTGCGGGAGCGTGGTGAGCCGCGACCAGATCGACCGGGTCGAGCGGTTCATCGCGACGATGCGCGGCGAGATCACCCGGCGGCAGCAGGTGCTCGCCGCCTCGGGCTTCGCCGGGGTCGCCGAGCAGCGGGCGCACACGTCCTCTCCTGCGGAACGGCTGCCCTGGATGCTGCTGCTCCTCGACTGGTGGGAAGGGTACGTCGCGGCGTTTGAGCAGTACGACTTCGGGCGGCTGATCGACTCGATGCTCCAGATCCTCCGGGAAGGCCCGGCCGTGGGGCTGCGTGCCGTCGTCACCACCGACCGGTCCGCGCTCATCGGGCAGGTCGGCACCGTGTTCCAGCGGCGGATGGTGCTCAACCTGGCGGACAGGGAAGACGCCAGCTACGCCGGGCTGAGCGTCCGCGCGATGCCGGCGCACCAGGATCCGGGGCGGATCGTGTTCCTCGGCGACGAAGGGCATCTCCTTGAGGCCCAGGTCGCGCTGCTCGCCGCCGACCCGTCAGGACCGGCGCAGGTCACAGCGATCTACCAGCTCGCCGAACGCGCTGCGTCGCGGTTCGGGCAGCCTCCGCGTTCCCTGCGGCCGCTGCGGACCGACCTGCTGCCGGTGCGGACGACCGTGGCCGAGACGCTCGCGCTGGAGCCTGGATTCACGCCGCCGTCGCCGCTGTGGGCGCTCGTCGGGGCGGGCGGCGACGAACTCGGCCCCGTCGGCATCGACATCGGGGCCGACGGGCCCGGTGTCGTAGTCGCGGGGCCGCCGCGCAGCGGGCGGTCCACGGCGCTGCTCACGATGGCCACGTCGCTGCTGCGGGAAGAGACCCCTGTCCTGGTGATCGCGCCGCGCCGGTCGCCGCTGCGGACGCTGGCGGGCCAGTCCGGCGTGCTCGGGGTGCTCGGTGCGGACCTCACACCGGACGACGTCACCGCCGCCGTCGCCGACGTTTCGCGGTACGTGATCGTCGTCGATGACGCGGAACTGCTCCAGGACAACCCGGTGTCCTACACGCTCGATGAGATCATCGTCAGCGGGCGGGACGCCGACCACGGGCTGCTGCTCGCCGGCAGCACCGATGACCTGTCCCGGATCTACTCGGGTTTCGTGCGGACCGCGCTGAAGTCGCGCTGCGGGGTGTTTGTCGCGATCACC
>DASYES010000011.1:0-4466 GCA_036498885.1 Pseudonocardia sp. | reverse complement strand
GCCAACATCGCGCTCGACCGGGCCGAACACGCGTGGCCCGGCCATCGGCTTGCCGCGATCGTGCGCTCGGGTCTGCTCGGAATGCGCCCCGAGCAGATCAGGGAGTTGCTGCGCGACTGCGAGGGGCAGGTCGGTGGCAGGAAGCGGCCGCTGCGACGGGGCCGCTCGTGATCACGCCACGGCGTGGCTCAGACGGGCTGCCTGCTCTGGGTGAAGCGCCAGGCGTCGCCCACGATCCTGGTGATGTCCGTGAACTGCGGGCGCCAGCCGAGATCGGTCACCGCCGCCTCGCTGGAGGCGATGAGCACCGCCGGGTCGCCGTCCCGTCGCGGTGCCACGGTGGTGGGGATCGGATGGCCGGTCACGGTCCGGCAGGCCTCGATCACCTCGCGCACGGAGAAGCCGGTGCCGCTACCCAGGTTGTAGATGGAGTGCACGCCCGGCTGGGCGTACTCCAACGCCAGAAGGTGAGCCGCGGCCAGGTCGTCGACGTGGATGTAGTCGCGCACGCACGTGCCGTCGGGGGTGGGCCAGTCGTCCCCGAACACCTGCACCACGTCGCGCGTACCGGACGCCACCTGCAGCACGAGCGGGATGAGGTGCGTCTCCACCGTGTGCCGCTCGCCGAAGCGGCCGTGCGCGCCGGCCACGTTGAAGTAGCGCAGGCTCACCGCCGCCAGGCCGTGCGCAATCGAGTAGGACCTGATCGCGTGGTCGATGGCGAGCTTGCTGGAGCCGTAGGGGTTGGTGGGCCGGGTGGGGGCGTCCTCCCGGATCGGCACCTGCTCGGGCTCGCCGTAGGTGGCCGCGGTGGAGGAGAACACCAGCCGGGGCGTGCCGTGGTGGCGCATGGCCTCGAGCAGCCGGAACGTGGTCACGACGTTGCCCGACCAGTACAGCTCCGGTCGCTTCACCGACTCGCCCACGAGCGACTTGGCGGCGAAGTGCAGCACGCCGTCGAAACCTTCGGCCAGCACGTCGTCCGCCGCCTCGGCCAGGTCGGCCCGCACGAAACGGGCGCCATCGGGCACCGCATCCTGGTGTCCGGTGGAGAGGTCGTCGAGCACCGTCACGTCGTGGCCGGCGTCCACCAGGTGTGCGGCGCAGACACTGCCGACGTAGCCGGCTCCACCGGTGACGAGCAGCTTCACGAGGTTCCTCCTGGGACGGGCCGGCTGCCGGGGCGTCACGCCGACCGCCACCGCGAGGCGGAGCGGGTCGGCGGCGCACACCGTCTCATGCCGCTCCTGCCCACCGGACGAGGGGGAGGAGGAGGGTCAGCGCGCTCGCACGAGCACGGCGTGCGCGATGAGCGGCGCCACCGTGGCCTCTGCGCCTTCGGCGGCCACAGGCACCGCATCCCCGAAGCGGGAGATCGAACGCACCTGCACGTCGCCTCCTGGCACGATGCCCGCGCCCTTGAGCTCGGCCATCAGATCGGCGTCCACCTGCACGTGCTCGGCGATGCGCCGCACCTCCACCATGCCGCCACCGCGCCGCGCGAACTCGTCGAGCCGCTGCAGCCCCACCTCGAGCGTGGGCGGTGCGGAGATGGCCACCGCCGAGGAGTCGTGGCGCTGCGAGAGCTCGTCCAGCCCGGGGATCGGGTTGCCGTAGGGGGAGATGGTGGGGTTGTCGAGCAGCTGCACGAGCTTGCGCTCCACGGCGTCGCTCATCACGTGTTCCCACCGGCATGCCTCGGCGTGCACCAGCTCCCACTCGAGCCCGATCACGTCGGAGAGGAGCCGCTCGGCCAGCCGGTGCTTGCGCATCACCGACACGGCGCGGGCCCGACCGCTGTCTGTCAGCTCCAGATGCCGGTCGCCGGCCACCACGACGAGGCCGTCGCGCTCCATCCGGGCCACGGTCTGGCTTACCGTCGGGCCGCTCTGGCCGAGGCGCTCCGCGATCCGCGCGCGCAGCGGTACGACGCCCTCCTCCTCGAGTTCGTAAATCGTCCGGAGGTACATCTCGGTCGTGTCGATGAGCTCATTCACGCGCTCAGCCCCTTCGTCAATACCCCATCTTATCGGGGCAGTGGCTCGTCGAGGTCTGCCAACCCCGGCAGAATCGGCCAGGTGGCCACCCTGTTGCCTCCATCGGCCGCCCCGTCCGACCTGCCATCCACTGTCCCGGGGCGGCGCCCTGAGACGCGCGGGGCCTGCTGATCCCTTACGGTCGCGCCATGACTCCGCGAGCCGCGGTCGTGTGGACGCCCGAGTTCCTGAGCTATGACCTCGGCGGCGAGCATCCGCTCGACCCGGTCCGTCTCGACCTGACGATGCGTCTCGCCACCGGGCTCGGCGTTCTGGAGGGCGTCGAACCACTGGTTCCCGAACAGGCGCCGGACGAGGAGGTCCAGCGGGTCCATGTGCCCTCGTACCTCACAGCCGTGAAGTCGGCGCCTGACGCCCCGTTCGGAGTGGGCCACGGGCTCGGCACGGAGGACAACCCGATCTTCTTCGGCATGCACGAGGCCAGCGCGCTGGTGTGCGGCGGCTCGCTGCTCGCGGCCAAGGAGATCGCCGAGGGTCGGGCCGATCGCGCCGTCAACATCGCCGGCGGGCTCCACCATGCGATGGCCGACCACGCGTCCGGGTTCTGCGTGTACAACGACTGCGCCGTCGCGATCTCCTGGCTGCTCGACCACGGATACGACCGGATCGCCTACGTCGACGTCGACGTCCATCACGGCGACGGCGTGCAGGCAGCGTTCTACAGCGACCCGAGGGTCCTCACCATCTCCCTGCACCAGCATCCGATGACATTGTGGCCGGGCACGGGGTGGCCGGGTGAGTACGGCGAGGGCGAGGGCGCCGGATACGCGGTCAACCTGCCGCTGCCGCCGGGCACCGCCGACGGTGGGTGGCTGCGCGCGTTCCACGCGGTGGTGCCATCGTTGATCACCGCGTTCCGCCCGCAGATCCTCGTCACCCAATGCGGGGTGGACACCCACGTCGAGGACCCCCTGGCCAACCTCGGGTTGTCCGTCGACGGCCACCGGGCCATCTATCGGGATCTGCGTCAGCTGGCCGAGCACGCGGCGGGCGGGAAGTGGCTGGCCCTCGGGGGCGGCGGGTACGGGCTGTTCCGCGTGGTACCGCGGTCCTGGACGCACCTCGTCTCCACGGTGCTCGATCGCGACGTCGAGCCGCACCGGCCGCTGCCGGCCGGGTGGGTGGCACACGCCGCAGGACTCACCGGGCAGCGGCTGCCCACCGAGATGACCGACGGCCGCGAGATCGGTTACGAGCCCTGGACCGAAGGTTCCGACCGCGTCGACACCGCCGTGCTCGAGACCAGGCGAGCGGTCTTCCCCCTGCACGGCCTCGACCCCGACGATCCTCGTGACTGAGGTCGACCCCGGCCAGGGCGCCGAGGAGCAGCCGGGCTACCCCCGCCATTGGGAGGCCGACGTCGTGGCATCCGACGGCGGCATCGTGCACCTGCGCCCGATCCTGCCCAGCGACGCCGACGCACTCGTGCGGTTCCACGCGAGCCTGTCGGAACGCACCCGTTACCTGCGGTTCTTCGGGCACTATCCGCGGATCTCGCCGCGCGACCTCGAACGGTTCACCCACGTCGACCACCACTCGCGGGTGGCGTTCATCTGCCTGCTGGGCGACGAGATCATCGCGGTCGGGCGCTACGAGGGGCTTCCCGGGGAGGGCGGCCCCGGTGGCACCTCGGGCACGGAGGGCTCGGACTCGGCGGAGGTCGCGTTCGTCGTCCGCGACTCGCACCAGGGCCGTGGACTCGGGTCGATCCTGTTGGAACACCTGGCTGCTGCCGCCCGGGAGAACGGGCTTCGCCGGTTCGTCGCCGAGGTGCTGATCGAGAACCACCAGATGGTGCGGGTCTTCCGGGATGCCGGCTACCAGGTGAGCCGGAAGTTCGACGAGGGCACGCTGCACCTCGAGTTCGACGTCGATCCCACGGAGCGCTCGCTCGCCGTCCGCGACTCGCGCGAGCAGCGAGCCGAGGCACGCAGCGTGCACAACCTCCTGCACCCCACCTCCGTCGCGGTGATCGGCGCCTCCACCGACCCGGCCAAGATCGGCCATGCCGCCTTCTCCAATCTGCTGCGGGCCAGCTTCAGCGGGCCGGTCTACCCGGTCAACCCCGAGGCCCGCTCGGTCCGCGGCGTTCGTGCCTACGGCTCCGTCACGGACATCCCGGACGCCGTCGACCTCGCGGTGGTCGCCGTGCCCGCCGCGGGCATCGACACGGTGATGGACTCCTGCCTGGCAAAGGGCGTCAAGGCGCTGGTTCTGATGAGCGCGGGGTTCGCCGATGCGGGAGAGGGAGGCCTCGTCGCGGAGCGGCGGCTGGTCGCGGAAGCGCGGGCCCACGGGATGCGGGTGGTCGGCCCGAATGCGCTCGGGGTGGCCAACACCGACTCCGAGGTCCGGCTCAACGCCACCCTCGCCCCTGACCTGCCCGGCCGCGGCAGGGTGGGGTTCTTC
>DASYES010000010.1:0-3882 GCA_036498885.1 Pseudonocardia sp. | reverse complement strand
CACCTGCTGCTCGCCCCGGTCCTGTCCTGATGGCCGCCCTGGGCCGCACCGAGCGGATCGTCCTCGCCGTCGTCGCACTGCTCACCGTACTGGCGGGCCTCGCCCGCTACACCGGCTGGCCATCGGGGCTGGCGTTCGTGCTCGCCACGCTCGCGCTCGCCGGGCTGGCGCACGTCGTCGGGCTGGCCACCGAGCAGGTCGGAGAGCGCTTCGGGCCGGCCGTCACCGGCGTCCTGCAGTCGACGCTCGGCAACCTGCCGGAGCTCTTCATCGTGCTCTTCGCGCTGGCTGCCGGCGAGCTCGTCGTCGCGCGCGCGTCGATCCTCGGGTCGCTGTTCGCCAACGGGCTGCTCGTGCTCGGGCTGACGATCGTCGCCGGGGCGCGTGCGGCGCCGGAGGGCGTGATGCGCTTCCGCACGCGGTTGCCGCAGGACACAGCGACGCTGCTCCTGCTTACGATCGCGATCATCGTGCTGCTCGGGCTCTCCAACCAGGTCGGCGACCGCGCGAGCCGGCACGAGGTGACGATCTCGGCGATCGGAGCCGTCGTCCTGCTCGCGGTCTACGGGATCTGGCTCTTCGACTACCTCCGCTCCGACGAGCCCGTCGAGGAGGCGCACCGAGAGCCGGTGCGGTCGGCGCTCCCGTTCAAGATCGCGATCATCGTGCTCGGCGTGAGCGGCGTCGCCGCGGCGCTCGTCTCCGACTGGTTCGTGGCGGCGCTCGACCCGGCGGTCGAGGCGCTCGGCATCTCGAAGGCCTTCACCGGCCTGGTGATCGTCGCGATCGCGGGGAATGCCGTCGAGAACGTCGTCGGCGTCACGCTCGCGGCCAAGGGCCAGGCCGACCTCGCGGTGTCGGTGGTCAAGAACTCCGTCGCTCAGATCGCGGCGTTCCTCTTCCCCGCGCTCGTCCTCTGCTCGCTCGCGTTCGAGACGCGGCTCACCTTCGTCATCGGCCCCGTCTTCATCGGGGCGCTCGTCGTGACGGCGCTCTCGATGTGGCAGATCACGGGCGACGGCGAGGCGATCGTCTTCGAGGGCGCTGCGCTCGTCGGCATGTACGTCGTGCTGGCGACTCTGATGTGGTTCGAGTAGCGGGTCTCACCCTCCCCCGTTAGGAGTGGTAGTTGCCGGGGGCGTTCCGAGACTGGAACGCCCGCCGGCTACCACCGCGTCGTTGGATCGAGTGCGGACCGAGCCGAGGCAGCGACTTGCAAGCCGCTTGCCCCGGCGCGGTCCGTGTACCGGCGGTAAGCCGGCGTGCCGACGCACCCGTGCGGGTGGCGATCCTGGGCCGGGCTGCCGATGACAGCCGGGCCGCCGGATCGCCGCCCGTGCACGGACGTCGCTTCTCACTCTGGTCACGACCGCAGGGGAGCCACCGCTGACGGCGGCCCGGGCCCTGCGGTCGTGCTTGGGTTGCGGCTTTCTCATGTCCAACCGCATCTCTTCCTCACACCTGCCTCTCGACGCGCGACCGAAAGCCTCTTGGGGCGGCTTCCGCCCGACGTCGCCGAGCTGCTCGGTGTGCTCGTGCCGACCGCTCGTCAGCGGACGGCGTGGTGCGACCCTGCCGACGGGATGACCGCACGCGCTCAGCGGCCGGCCACACGCGCCCTTGGGCGGCACGGGAGCCGGTGCTGCGTTGTGGGTCAGTCCGTCGACAGCCATTCGTTTTTGCCTCTCGGCTACGTCTCCGCCCTTGCGCGGATGCTCTGCTTGATGCTCTGAGCGAGGAACGACGTGTTGTTCACCGTCGCGGGCCCGCTCGTCGCATTGCCGCCGTTGGCGGATGCAGAGCCGCCAGCGCCACCGGCGCCACCGGCGCCGCTGGTGATGTTGCTGGCGCTGTTGCCGGACGCCGTTCCGTTCCCGCCGGTCCCGCCGCCGATCACGACAGTGGGGTCGCCCCCCATCGAGATCGTGTCCGCCGAGTTGCCGTTGTTCCCGGAGGCTGCGCCGCCGGCACCGGTCGTCGCGGACGCCGCGCCGCCGTTACCGCCGGTCGCGTTACCCGTGGTGCCCGTGTTCGCGCCGGCCGCTCCGCCGGTCGCAGCGCCAGTGGTGTTGCTGCCACTGGTCGCGGGGCCACTCGTGGCTGAACCGCTGTTGCTGTTCGTGGACGTGTTCGTCCCGCCGTTGGCGCTACCCGTGCTGCTGGTCGCCCCAACGCCGCCGGTGCTCGTGTTGCCACCGGTTGCGTCGCCGCCCACGGCCTTGCCCGAGTCGTTGCCGCCGCTGTTGCTCAGCGCGTCGGCATCGCTCGAGGCCTTGGAGCTGGCGTCGCCGGACGATGCGTCCTTGGCCACCGCGGTCGCCTCGGTCTCACCGGGGTCGCTGCTGTGGCTGTCGTGCTTGTCGCATCCGCAGCTGCTCGGGTCGGAGCTGGCACCGGCGAGGGCGACGTTCGCCGCGTCCCCGCTCGTGTTGCCGCCCGACAGGGCACCTGAGTTTGCACCGGCGGACGAGGCACCGCTGCCCGTGTTACCGGACGTCGTGTCCCCCGTTGAGGCATTGCCGGCCCCGAGCACGCTGCCGCTCTCGGGGTTCGTGTCGTTGTGACCCGTGCTACCGCCGTCGGCCGACTGGATCGGCACGTTGGCCTGCACGTTCGTGGCGTCACCCGACGACGCCTTGCCGGTGTCGTTCCCACCGGTGTTGGCATTGCCGCCGTCGTTCAGGCCGCTGACGACCGTGCCGCTCTTGGCGTCGCCGCCTGCGGACAGGGCTCCAGCATTGCCGGAGTCGCCACCCGTCGAGGTCGACGCACCGTTGCCGGCGCTGTTCCCGGTGCCGGTCGACGCGGCGTTGCCGCCGTCGCCGTTGCCGTTGCAGGCGCCGCCCTGGCTGCAGGTCGCCCCGCTGCCACCGGCTGCGTTCGACGAGTTGTCGACGAGTGTTGCCGTGTCGCCGCCGTTCCCGCCGTCGCCGCCGATTGCGACGCCGCCGCTCGAACTGGCGGGCCCGCTCGTGGCGGTGCCACCCTGGTTCACGTTCGCACTCTGCGCTGCAGTCTGCGACTGAACCTGGGCGACGATGTCGGAGACATCGATCGAGGGCTTGGAGAACTGGCTCTTGTCGAACCCTCCGCCGAACGCGGCCGGAGCCACGAACAGGAAGGCGACCAGAGTGGCTACTCCTCCGAGCCACCATCGCTTGGTTTGCACTTCTTTCTCCTTTCGAGCAAATGGACTTGGGTTGCGTCGCCGCCGGGACCCAAGACACCCAGCGGGGTTGAGGCGCAGCGCGCCCGACTACCCAGGCCGCTCGAAAGGCTCAGGGAAGGCCACCGACCGCCCAAGGATCGGTGCGTGCATCTGCGGCCCGTTCGGAGCGGGGGCCGCAAGCTTGAAGGTGGGGAGCGCGAGACCCGGCGCGCTGCTGCCGCCCGAGGGCGGCGCAAAGCCTGCCGCGCCGAGGTCGCTGGAGCTCCCACAACACGGAGTGCCGGGGCCCGCGGGAGCGGCGGGCCCGGCCGAGCCGGACGAAGGCCGGTCGAGCGCGATCTCGTCCCGCGGCGCGCCTGTGCCCGACAGCGCGCCGTCCGCACCGGGGAATGCCCCGCTGCCGGGCCGGGGCTCCGAGAATGCGAGCCCGGGCGGCACGAGCGGTGAGCCGTCCGAGCCGGTGCCGGCCGAGTCCTCGGCCGTCGCAGTGCCGATCCCGTTCGTGCTCCCAGGCCGGCGCCGCCCGGTCTCGATCGCGGTCCGGACGTGCACCTGAATGTGCGACCCGCCGCTCTTGACGAACGTCCTCGTGCGGAAGACGACGATCGTCGGCGGCAGAAGCCCGGTCGGGCCGGCCGACTGGCCCTGCGTCCCGGGCCCGCTGTCGGGCTCGGGCTCGGGCGCCGCGTCGTCGGGCGGCTCGACGCCGAGCC
>DASYES010000009.1:0-4906 GCA_036498885.1 Pseudonocardia sp. | reverse complement strand
CCGCCTCGCGCGCGCGGATCATCGCCGCCGCCGACCATGCGCGCCAACGCATCGAGCGCGACCTGCACGATGGCGCCCAGCAGAGGTTGGTCTCACTCGCGCTGTGGTTGCGGGAGGTGCAGGCGGCCGTTCCGCCCGAACAGGGCGAGCTGCGTGCCCAGCTCGACAGCGCCGTAGTAGGGATCAACGACGCCCTGGACGAGGTGCGCGAGATCGCGCGAGGCATCCATCCGGCGGTCCTGGCCAGCGGAGGCCTACGCCCAGCCCTCCGGGCGCTCGCCCGGCGCAGCCCGGTGCCGGTCCGGCTGAACGTTCGCGTCGGGCAGCGGCTTTCCGAGCATGTCGAGGTCAGCGCGTACTACGTGGTCGCTGAGGCATTGACCAACGCGGCCAAGCACGCGCGCGCCTCGGCTGTCAGCGTCGACGTCGAGGTGGAAGGCGCCGTGCTGCGCGTCGCGGTTCGTGACGACGGCGCCGGGGGCGCGGTTGTCGGCGGTGGCACCGGCCTGGTGGGGATCAAGGACCGCGTCGAGGGCCTCGGCGGCGCTGTCCAGCTCGACAGCCCGCCCGGGGCGGGAACACGGCTGACTGTGGAGCTGCCGATCACGGCAACCATCGCGATCGGACCCCGCTGACGGATCTCGTGCCGCGACGATCCCGCTGGAACCGGTGTCGTGCTCGAGCATCCGCCAGGCGAGCTGGACCGACAGGCCGCGCGGAACATTGATCGTCCGAATATCGCTGAACGGACGTACGGGGCGACGACGCGCTGTTGCTAGTGGTTCGGCTACACCGTGGATACGGTTCCAGGGTGTCGTCGTCGACCGGAGCTCCGCGCCCCCTTCGCACCGTCATCCCGAAAGCACCCAGCGGGGCCAGCCGCATCCGCTACCGGATCCTCGCGCTCGCGTTCGTCGGCCTATCGCTCAACTACCTCGACAGGGCCAACCTGAGCGTCGCGCTCCCCTTCATCACCGAAGATCTCCACCTGCAGCTCAGCAACGCCGAGAAAGGGCTCATCCTCGGCGCCTTCTTCTGGGCCTACGACGGCGCGATGCTCGCCGCAGGATGGTTCACCGACAAGGTCGGAGCGCGCCGGGCCTTCACGTTCGCCGCCCTGTGGTGGTCGATCATCACCGCCTTGACCCCGATCGCGCGCGGGTTCGGGTCGCTGTTCGCCATGCGTTTCGCACTCGGGATCGGAGAGGCGCCCGCCTACCCCGCCGCGACCAAGGCGTCGTCACGTTGGTTCCCCCAGCACGAGCGCGCATTCTCGACGGCCGTCATCGACTCCGGCTCACGGGTGGGCACCGTACTGGCCCTGCCGGTCGTCGCGGCCCTGATCGCGCTGGTCAGCTGGCATTTCTCGTTCCTCGTGCTCGGCGTCGTCGGGCTGGCGCTGGCCGCATTCTGGTACTGGTACTACCGCGACCCGATGCAGCACGAGCAGGCCAACGACGCCGAGCGCGAGTACATCGCGATGGGCGGCGGCAGGCTCGACGAGACCGATGACGAGAACGCAGCGAACGTCCGCTGGATCGATCTGTTCCGCTACCGCACGGTGCAAGGGATGATGCTCGGCTTCTTCTGCCTGAACTTCGTCATCTACTTCTTCCTGACGTGGTTCCCGACGTACCTGAAGGACGCGCGTGGACTCGACCTCCTGCAGCTGGGCACGCTCGGGACGCTGCCCGGCATCACGGCGATCGTCGGGGGCTGGGTCGCGGGAATCGTCGCCGACCGGTTGATCAAGCGGGGCGCGAACGTCACGAAGGTCCGCAAGACCGTGATGGTCGGCGGCCTGCTCGGCGGAGCCGCCATCGTCTTCGCCGCGCCGGCGTCGTCGGTGTACGTGGCTCTGCTGTTCCTCGCCGTGTCGTATGCCAGCCTGGCAATCGCCGCGACCGGGATCTGGTCGCTGCCCGGCGACATCGCGCCGAGTTCGCGGCACGTCGCGTCGATCGGCGGTATCCAGAACTTCGCATCGAACATCGCCGGGATCATCAGCCCCTTCGTGTTCGGACTGTTGCTCGACATCTACAACGGGTCGTACCTGCCGGCCTTCCTGCTGGCCGCGATCGTGGCCGTGGTCGGTGCTCTCACCTACGCGTTCATCGTCGGCAAGGCCCAGCCGCTGCCGCCGCTCGCACGGCGTTGACGCTGTGCCGCGCCCAGCCGGCTCCGCAGGATCCGGTCGTCCCCCGACTTGAGGCCGATCCGCGGGCACGTCCGCCCGACGCAGCACCAGCCCCGCCTTCCGGCATCCGCGGCGGCCCCGGTGCGAGCGTTGCGGGCGAAGCGGCGGACGCCACGACGGTCCGCGGCGTGGAGCCGGCAACGGGCTGCCCCGGGTGACGACCTGCAGGGGTGTGCTGTCCGGGTCGCCGCCGACCGCCCGTTCACCTGCAGCGGCCGCTCCGTCGGCGACAACCGCGATATCGCCGTGGATGTCGGTACGCCGCACCGCCACTCCCCGCTGCTCGAGCCCGCCGAGCAGGCCGGGATCCGGGTGCCGGTACCGGTTTCCCGCTCCGACGCTCACCAGCACGGTGCGTGGAGCAACGGCGGTGAGGAAGCCGTCCGACGTGTAGCGGGAGCCGTGGTGCGGCAACTTGAGCACGTCCGCACGCAGGTCGGCTCCGGATGCCAGCAAATCGGCCTGAGCGGCGAGCTCGACGTCACCGGTGAGCAAAGCGGTGGCCGCCGGCATGGTGGCCCGCAGCACGAGCGAGCTGTCGTTGACCGCCGTGCCGTCGTCCGGATCCACCCCGGAAGCCGGATGCCGGGGAGCGAGCACGTCCACGGTGAGCCCTGGCCACCGGAGACGCTGCCCGGACGTCAGCGCCACCAGAGGTGCGCCCGCCTCCGCCGCCCGGCGCGCCACGGCCCGCAACGCCCAGTTCGGCTCATGGACCGGGCCGACAGCGACTGCTCCTACCGGCCGCCCGCGCACTGCTCCCGCCAGGCCGCCGACATGGTCGGCATGCAGATGTGTGAGCACCACCATGGCGATGCCCCGCACGCCGAGGCGGTCGAGACACGCATCGACCGGTCCGTCACCGGGGCCGGCGTCGACCAGCACAACCCAGCCCGGACGGCCGGTGGCGAGCACCACCGCGTCGCCCTGTCCGACGTCGCATGCCACCACGGCCCACCCGGCAGGCGGCCATCCCGGCGGAACGAGGCGCGTAGGAACGAGCACCAGCCCCAGCCCTACGAGCACCGCGAGCAGCATCGCTCTCCACCGCCGTGACCGGCCGAGCACGAGCAGCACCAGCACCAGCCCGCCGAGCAGGAGAGCGCCTGTGAGCCCGTCGGGCCACGGAAGCACCGCACCCGGCACGGCCGCCGTTCGGTCGGCGACCTGGACGAGCCATCCCACCGCCGGCCCGGCCAGCCAGGCGCACGCCTGCGCCGGTGCGGAACCGAGCGGAGACAGCACCGCGGCAAGCACGCCGAGCACGGTCGCCGGGGCGACCGCGGGCACGGCGAGCAGGTTGGCGACCACAGCGATCGGGCTCACCGCTCCGCTGAGCCCGGCCACCAGGGGCGCCGTGACGAGGAATGCCGCGGCGGGGACCGCAAGCGCCTCCGCCGCCCATGTCGGAACGCCTCGCCGACGCATGGCGTCGGTCCACCCGGGCGCGAGGAGCACCAGAGCGGCCGTGGCCAGCACGGACAGCGCGAACCCGGGATCGACGGCCAGCGCCGGATCCACGAGCAACAGCACCAGCACGGCCACGGCCAGCGCAGGGAGTGCGGAGCGGCCCCGCCCGAGCGCCAATGCGAGCAGCACCACCGCGCCCATCGCAGCGGCCCGCACGACGCTCGGCGACGGGCGGACGAGCACCACGAACCCTGCGATCGCCGCGGCACTCATCGCTGCTGCGAGTCGCGGGTCGGCTCGCAGCACCCGCAGCAGGGCCAGCACCGCACCCCCGACGATCGCGAGGTTCGCCCCGGACACTGCCAGCAGGTGGGTGAGACCTGCGGCCCTGAAGTCTGTCTCCACCTCGGAGGTGAGGCCGGTGGTGTCGCCGACCGCCAACCCGGGGAGCAGTCCGGCCGGTGCGGGCGGGAGCACGGCGGCCGCAGCCTCACGTAAGCCGCTGCGCAGCCCACCTGCCGCGTGCTGCCACCACGGCGCAGGCGTGACCTCGTGGGGCGGCCCGCGCACCCGCAGCACGGCGATCGTGAGATCCCGGCGCCCGGCGGGGGCCAGCAGGCCCTCGGCAGTGGCGCTCTGTCCCGGCAGCAACCCGGCCCACCCCTCGGCGGGCGCGATGAGCAGCACCCTCCCGCCCACGCTCCACTGCCCGGCGTCGACCTGCGCTCCGGCCAGCGCGGACGGGACCAGGACCTGCCCGGCGGTGCCGGGGCTGGAACCGTAGGCCTCGGTGCGGATCGGCCGCGGGTCGTCGCGAAGCACCACTCGCAGCGTCGCTGCGGCTCCGCGCTCGGCCGGCTCCCGCAGCGGATGCTGCACGAGGAGCAGGGTGTGCGCGGTCGCCACCACAGCGGCAGCCGCCGCACAGCCCGCGGCGGCCATTACTGCGGGAGCGCCTCTCCTCGATCGCAGCAGCGGCATCGAGAAGCCGGCGAGCATCACCGTGGCGGCTGCGCCGGTGCCGAGAGCGGCGACGGGCCCGAACCCGATCCCGATCAGCATGACGGCCCACACCGCCAGGGCAGCGGGGGCGAGCCGCAGATCGGGCGGCCGCCGGGGCTCGCCGGGATCGCGGGCGCGCATCAGACCTTGACCAGCTCGCGCAGCTGGGCGAACCGACGCTCGCCGATGCCCTCGATCTCCCGCAGCTGTTCCACGCGGGCGAACCGGCCGTGGCGCGTGCGCCACTCGAGGATGCGCTGGGCGGTGACGGGCCCGACTCCCGGGAGGACGTCGAGC
>DASYES010000008.1:0-9099 GCA_036498885.1 Pseudonocardia sp. | reverse complement strand
CGCGGGTGCGCAACACCGCGAGCGTCGGCGGCAACCTCGCCCACGGCGACTACCGGCTGGACCCCCCGACCGCGCTCATGGTGCTGGACGCCCGGGTCGAGCTGAGCAGCAGCGAGGGCACCCGTCAGGTGGCGCTCCGGGACTTCTTCATCGCCTTCCAGGAGACGGACCTGCGGCCCGGTGAGCTCGTGACCGCGGTGGAGATCCCCGGTCAGGCCGGATCCAGCTGCGGTTTCGCGAAGCTGAGCAGCCAGTCCGTCAACGACTGGCCGTGCGCGTCGGCGGCTGTGCTCGTCACCTCCCCGGTGCGTGGACAGCGGGAGATCCGGATCGGGCTCGGCGCGCTCGCCGAGGTGCCCAAGTACGTGAGCGTCGAGGTGCCGAGCGACGCGCCGGTGGACGACGTCGTACGGGCCGGCCGGTCCGCCGCCGAGCCGATGATCGACCCCATCCCGGACATCCGCGGCTCCGCGGACTTCAAACGCCGCCTCGGCCTCGTAGCGGTCGAGGACGCGATCCGGGCGGCCTGGGGCCCGGCGGGCAGCGTGCCCGCCGAGGCTGTGGCCGACCCTGCAGGACCGACAGGAAAGGAGGGCTCGGATGCTCGGGGAGAGTCCCGCAGGCGCTGGTGGCGCCGTCGGTGAACGGTGGACCCGTACCGATGCTCGGGCGAAGGTACGCGGGGAGCTGCTCTACGCGGCCGACGAGCCGTTGCGCCCGTGCCTCGACGTCGTCGTGCACCGCAGCACCCGTCCGCACGCCCTGATCGACTCGATCGACACGCAGCGGGCCCTGGCGGTGGACGGCGTGGTGGCGGTGGTGACCGGCGCGGAACTGCACGCCCGCTTCGGTGACAAGTTGTTCACCGGCCCGGCGTTCTCCGACCAGCCCTGCCTCGCGGTGGATCGGGTGCGCTACATCGGCGAGCCGGTGGCCGCGGTGCTCGCGCGCGGTCTCGCGCCGGCACGGATGGCCGCCGACGAGGTCGTGGTCGAGTACAGCGAACTCGACCCCGTGCACGATGTCGACAAGGCCGTCGCCGGCGCCCCCTTCGTGCACGACGCGCTGCGGCCCTCGATCGTCTTCGGCGACCTCAAGCACCTGCGCGGCAAGCGGGACACGAACGTCAACTACGAGTTCAACCTCCGTCGCGGCGACGTGAATGATGCGGCGTCGACGCCGGACGGCACCACGGTGCGCGAGGAGTTCTGGTGCCCGCCCACCCACCACGTGACGATCGAGCTGCCGTTCACGGCGGCCTGGCGCGACGGGGACCGGCTGGAGATCCTCTCCGCCACGCAGACACCGTTCTACGTCCGGCAGTCGGTTGCCGACCTGCTCGGCCTGCCGTTGAACAAGGTGCGGGTACGCACCGCCCCACTCGGTGGCGGCTTCGGCGCCAAGATGTACGACAAGCTGGAGCCGCTGGCCGCTGTGCTCGCCTGGACGCAGCGCACCGCCGTGCGCGTCACGGCGTCGCGTGAGGAGGCGTTCCTGCTCACCACGCGCCACGGCGCCGCGGTGACCGGCAGCATGACTGCCGACAAGGACGGCAGGATCGTCGCGGCAACGGCTGACGTCCGCTACGACACCGGCGCCTATGCCGACGTCGGGCCCCGGATCACCGCCAAGTCGGGCATGGTGGCCACCGGCCCGTACAAGATCGAGAACGTGTCGGTGCGCTCGCGCTGTGTCTACACGAACAAGCCGTCGGCCGGCCCGTTCCGCGGCTTCGGCGTGCCTCAGGTGACCTGGTCGCACGAGTCCCTGGTGGACGAGCTCGCTCGCGTCCGTGGGGAGGACCCGGCCGAGTTCCGGCGCCGCAACCTGCTGCGCGAAGGCGACGTCGCACCGGTCGGCACCCCGATGCACAGCGCCGACTTCGTGGGTTGCCTCGACGCGGTGACCGAGGCCATCGGCTGGGACACCCCTGTGCAGCGGGAGGAGGGCCGGCTGCGGCGCGGGCGCGGTGTGGCCGTGGGCATCAAGGCCGTCCTCACGCCGACGATCTCCAACGCCGTGCTCCAGCTCAACCAGGACGCATCGGCCACCCTGATGATCAGCACTGTGGACATGGGCCAGGGCAGCGACACGATCATGGCGCAGATCGCCGCCGAGTCGCTGTGCCTGGACGAGGGCCAGGTCCGGGTGGTGGCCACGGACACCGACGTCACCCCCTACGACACGATCACCGCCGGCAGCCGCTCCACCTATCACACCGGCAACGCGGTGCGCCGCGCGTCGGAGGCGATGCGCGACAAGCTGGTGGACCTCGCGGCGGAGCGCTTCGGCGTGCCCGCCACCGATGTGAAGCTGACCGGCGACGGCCTGGTCAGCACCCAGAGCCAGGAGCGCGCCTCGATCTCCGACCTGCTGCACGGTCACTTCGGGGCGCGCGGCACGACGCTGACCACCGAGGCAGAGTTCACCACGACCTGGACGCCTTACGACCACGAGACCGGGCAGTCGGAGAAGGTCACCGAACACTGGTTCGCCGGTGCGGTCGCGGTGCAGCTCACCGTCGACACCGCGACGGGCCGCGTGCACGTGGAGCACCTTGCCGCGGCGGGTGACGTCGGCCGCGCGATCAACCCGAAGCTGGTGGAGCAGCAGCTCACCGGCGCGGCGATCATGGGTGTCGGCCACGCCCTCTTCGACCGGCTGGTGTTCGACGAGGGGCAGATCGTGAACGGCACGTTGCTGGACTACCAGCTGCCCTCGGTGCTCGACATGCCCGACAAGATCACGCCGATCATCGTCGAGAACCCGCACCGCACCGGTCCGTACGGCGCCAAGGGCGTGGGTGAGACCACGATCATCCCGCTGGCCCCGGCGGTGGCGAACGCCGTGCGTGACGCCATCGGCATCCGCTTCCCGGAGCTGCCGCTGACGCCGGAGCGGATCCTCACCGCACTCGCCGAGCAGGAGGCCGGGTCATGAGTAGCGACGTTGTGCTCCAGGTGAACGGGGTGCGCCATCGCGTGACGGTGGCGGACGACGACCTGCTGCTGGAGGTGCTGCGCCGCACCGGCTTCACCAGCGTGCGCGAGGGATGCGGCGTCGGTGCCTGCGGAGCGTGCACCGTGCTGGCCGACGGGCACAGCGTGAGCAGCTGTCTCGCCCGTGCCGTGCGGTACGACGGGGTTCCGCTCACAACCGCCGACGGGTTGCCCCAGGACGACGACGTCGTCGAGGAGTTCGTCGCGGCCGGGGCGATGCAGTGTGGCTACTGCATCCCCGGGTTCGTGCTGATGGGCCACGAGCTGCTGGCCGAGAACCCCACCCCGACGCGCGAGGAGATCGCGGCGCATCTGGAGGGGAACATCTGCCGCTGCGGCACCTACCAGGAGATCTGCGCGGCGATCGAGGCCACGGCCCGGCGCCGCCAAACCGAACAGGAGCGGAGGAGCGCGTGAAGGTCGACACCGCACGAGGTAGCTTCGAGGTGGCCCGCACCGGAGACGGTGGCCGCCCGCTGGTGGCGCTGCACGCGCTGGCGCTGTCCGGACGGGTGTGGGACCCGATGGCCGCGGTGCTCGCCGGGAGCCACCGGGTGTTCGCCCCGGATGCGCGCGGGCACGGCGGCTCGGACTGGGACGGCGGCCCGTTCAGCATCGCCGACCTCGCCGACGACGTGGCCGCGATCGTCGAGACGGTGGCCGACGAACCGGTCGACGTGGTGGGCCTGTCCATGGGCGGCAGCACCGCGATCTTGCTCGCGCAGCGTCACCCCGACCTCGTCGCGCGGCTCGTGCTGGCCGACACCACCGCCGACTACGGCCCCGACCGGGTGGCGCAGTGGACCGAGCGCGCCGAGAAGGCCGTCGGCGTGCCGCGTGAGAAGCAGGTGACCTTCCAGGTGGACCGCTGGTTCTCGCCGTCGTTCGTCGAGGCGCACCCCGACGAGGTTCGCCGCGTCAGCGACATCTTCGTGGCCACGAACTCCCAGGCGCACGCCGCGGCGTGCCACGCGTTCGCGGGCTTGGCCGCCGAGGCGGAGCTGGGCGATATCCAGGCCCCGACGCTCGTGCTGGTGGGCCGCGAGGACTACGCGACGCCGCCTGCCATGGCCGAGACGCTGGCGTCCCGCATACCGCACGCCCACCTCGAGGTGCTCGACGACACCCGGCACCTGAGCCTGATCGAGCGGCCGGACATCTGGCCGGTCGTCGAGAAGCACCTGAGCTGAGGTGGGCACAGCCACGATGACCACACCCGGTGACGAACCACTGCTGAGCCTGCGCAGCCACATCGACGCGGTGCAGAAGATGGGCGAGCTGCGCCACGTCCGCGGCGCGCATTGGGATCTGGAGCTCGGCGGCATCGCCGAAGTGAGCTACCACCTGCCTCATCCGCCTGCCGTCCTGTTCGACGAGATCACCGGCTATCCCGCCGGCATGCGGGTGCTCACCGGTAGCACGGGCTCCTCCCGCCGCTTCGGGCACGCCCTGCGTCTCGGCGACGACCTGGACGACGCGGGCCTGGTGGACGCCCTCCGCGGCAAACCGTCACAGTGGACGGGCAGCGCGCGGGACTTCCCGGTCGCGCCGGTGGACAGTGCACCCCTGCTCACCAACGAGGTGCCCGGCGACCAGGTCGACCTCCTGACGTTCCCCGGACCGCGCTGGCACGAGCACGACGGCGGCCGGTTCATCGGCACCGGATGCTTCGTGGTGACGAGCAACCCGGAGACCGGCGTGCACAACGGCGGCTGCTACCGCATGGAGGTGCAGGACGACGGCCGCAGCACCACGATCGCGGCCGTCCCCGGCAAGCACGGCGCGCAGAACATCGAGCGGTGGATCGCGCGCGAGGGCCGCGCGCCGGTGACCGTGTCCTTCGGGCACGACCCGCTGCTGCTGGCGCTCGGCGGCACCGAGGTGCCGGGCGGGGTGTCGGAGCTGGAGTACGCGGGTGCGGTACTCGGGGAGCGGGTCCCGGTGGTCATCGCCCCGGACACCGGCCTGCCGATCCCGGCCGGCAGCGAGATCGCCGTCGAGGGCTGGCTCACCCCGGGCAACATGCGCGACGAGGGCCCGTTCGGAGAGTGGACCGGCTACTACTCGGGACGCCGCCGGCCGTGCTTGAACCTGGAGATCACGCGGCTGTACCACCGGGACGACCCGATCCTGCTCGGAGCGCCACCCGGTCGCCCGCCGCACGACTACTCCTACATGCGCACCGTGATGAAGTCGGCGATGATCCACGACGAGCTGGTGTCGATGGGCGTGCCCGGCGTCACGGCGGCGTGGGCGCACGAGTCCGGCGGCGGGCGGCTCTTCATCGCGGTCTCGCTGGAGCAGCGCTACCCGGGCCACGCGCGGCAGGTCGCCCACCTCGCCGCGCAGTGCCCGGCCGCCGCCTACATGAACCGGTACGTGGTGGTGGTCGACGACGACATCGACTGCTCCGACCTGGAGCAGGTGATCTGGGCGATGTCCACCCGCAGCGACCCGGACCGCGACATCGAGATCATGCGCTACGGCTGGGGCAGCAAGCTCGACCCGATGCTCCCGGAGGGCGCGCCCGCCTACAACAGCCGGGCGATCATCGACGCGTGCCGTCCCTTCGAGCGTCGCGCCGACTTCCCCCGGGTGGCGGAGAGCAGCCCGGAGTACCTGCGCGGCGTCCGAGAGAAATGGGAACACGCACTGCGCTGACCCCCGCGAGTCGCCCGTTTCCATCCCGCGAGTCGCCCGTTCCGGGAGTGCGAGTCGCACGGTCCGGCCCCGGGCCGGGTCCGGCTCGCACGCCGGACGAGCGGCGCGCTCGTGCGGATCTACCGGACCGGTGCCGCTCGTCCTGCTGGATCCGCGGGGCAGGACCCTGGCGGTTTCACGACGAGCGGGCGCGGACCTCATGGATCGATGTGGCGTTCGTTGCGCTCAGGCGTGCTCGGCCAGCACGTCGCGGAGGATCGAGAGGCCCGCGTGGACCTCGGTGAAGCTCGTGCTCAGCGGGGCCAGGCCGAGGCGGATGCCGTCCGGCTCGCGGAAGTCGGGGATCACCCCGCGCTCCCACAGGTGGGGGAGCAGTGTGCGGAACCCGGGCCGGCGAACTGTCACGTGGCCGCCGCGGCGGGCGGGGTCGCGGGGTGAGGCCACCTCCACGCCGCGGGGCACGAGCCAGGCGTCCACCAGTTCGAGTGCGAACTCCGTGAGCGCAACGGACTTGGCCCGCACGGCGGCGATCCCGGCCTCCTCCAGCTGCTCCAGTGCCGACAACAGCGGCACCATCCCCAGGATCGGCGGCGTTCCGCTCACCACGCCCCGGATGCCATCGGCCGGCACGTAGCCGGGGCCCATCAGGAACGGGTCACGCCGGCCCATCCAGCCCTGGATCGGCTGGCGCAGCACGTCCTGCAGGTCGCGGCGGACGTAGCCGAACGCCGGGGAGCCGGGCCCGCCGTTCAGATACTTGTAGGTGCATCCGGCGGCGAGGTCGACGCCCCATGTGTCGAGCTCCAGCTGCACCGAGCCCGCGGAATGGCAGAGGTCCCACAGCACGAGCCCGCCCGCGTCGTGCACGACACGCGTGACGGCGGCGGCGTCGGCGAGCCACCCCGACCGATACGCAACGTGGCTGAACAGTACGAGCCCCGTGGCCGGGCCCACCACCGCCGCGACCTGCTCGGCGGTGACGCCCTCGGCGGGGTCGGTCTCGATCCGGCGCAGGACGCAGCCGCGCTCCGCTGCGATGCCCTCCAGCACATAGCGGTCGTTCGGGAAGTTGTCGGTGTCGAGGACGATCTCGCGGCGGCCGACGCGGGTTTGTGCGTCGACCGCGGCGCGCGCCAGCTTGTAGAGCAGCACCGTCGTGGAGTCGGCGACGACGGTCTGCCCGGGGGCCGCACCGAGCGCGGCGGCGGCGATCCGGTCGCCGACCCACCCGGGCCAGTCCATCCACGGCCGGGCCGACCGCGCCTCGGTGGGCCCGTCGCCGGTCCAGCCGCGGATGAGCCCGCCGCCCCACTCCTGCGCGACGAACCGGTCGAGCCGTTCGGCCATTCCGGCCAGCGGACGGCCGAGGGAGTTGCCGTCGAAGTACGCGACGACGTCGGGGCTGGGTACGAAGCGATCGCGGTGGGCGGCCAGCGGGTCGGTGGCGTCCAGCTCGGCGGCGCGTGCGGCCAGGTCGACGGTCTCGGCGGTCATCGGGACTCCAAACCGGCGGATACCCCTGCCTTCAGGCAGGGGAGGAGCCGCTCTGTCCGTAGGGGTGAACCGCATCTCACACGGTGAGGCCGTATTGTGTGAGCATGACGGAGCGGGTCGTGAAGCGGGCGTTCAAGTACCGCTTCTACCCCTCCGACCAGCAGGAACAGGAGTTGTCGCGGACTTTCGGATGCGTCCGGCTGGTCTACAACCGGGCCCTCGAAGCCCGCACTGCAGCCTGGTACGGCCAGCAGCGGCGCGTCTCCTACGTGCAGACGTCCGCCCTGCTCACCAGCTGGAAGCAGGAACCGGAGCTGGCGTTCCTCGGCGAGGTTTCCTCGGTCCCGCTTCAACAGAGCCTGCGGCACCTGCAGACCGCGTTCACCAACTTCTGGGACAAGCGGGCCAAGTACCCGCGGTTCAAGTCCCGCAAGCGTGGAGGCCAGTCCGCCGAGTACACCAAGTCTGCGTTCCGGTGGTGCAACGGACGCCTCACCCTGGCGAAGATGTACGAGCCACTCGAGATTCGCTGGTCCCGACCCCTGCCCGAGGGGGCCGAACCGAGCACGGTCACGGTGTCCCGAGACCAGGCCGGCCGCTGGCATGTGTCGCTCCTGGTCGAAGCCACCGTGTCCGACGCAGCCCCGACCGCGGGTGCGGTGGGGGTCGACGCCGGGATCACGTCGCTGGTCGCGCTGTCCACAGGCGAGAAGGTCTCCAACCCGCGCCACGAGCGTCGGGATCGGAAGCGGCTCATGCTGGCTCAGCGCAGGCTGGCGCGGAAGTCGAAGGGCTCCAACAATCGGGCGAAGGCCCGGGTCAAGCTCGCCCGTGTCCACGCCCGTATCACCGACCGGCGCCGGGATCACCTGCACAAGCTCACCACTCGTCTCGTTCGTGAGAACCAAACGATCGTGATCGAGGACCTCGCAGTTCGGAACATGGTCTGCAACCATTCCCTCGCCCGCGCAATCTCTGATGCTGCTTGGTCGGAGATGCGGAGCATGCTCAGCTACAAGTGCGAGTGGTACGGCCGTGACCTCGTCGTGGTCGACCGCTGGTACCCCTCGTCCAAGGTGTGCTCCGCGTGCGGGGTGCTGCGGGACAAGTTGCCGCTGAACGTGCGGGAGTGGACGTGCCGTTGCGGCGCGCACCACGACCGGGACGTGAACGCGGCTCTGAACATCCGAGCGGCCGGGCTGGCCGTGCTCGCCTGCGGAGACGGCGTAAGACCTGCACGCGCGCAAGCGCTTGCGGGCAGCGGTCGCTGAAACAGGAACTCTCCCAGGCGACTGGGAGAATCCCCGTCCCTCAGGGCGGGGAGCAGTCAAGCCCCGATCTCCGTGCGCACGGCGTACAGCTCGGGGAAGAAGGTGAGCTCCAGCGCCGCCCGCAGGAACTTCACGCCGCTCGACCCGCCCGTGCCACGCTTCACCCCGATCGTGCGCTCGACGGTCTTCAGGTGCCGGAACCGCCAGAGCTGGAAGTTCTCCTCGAGGTCGACGAGCTCCTCACAGGTCTCGTAGGCCTCCCAGCACTCGTGGGAGTGCTCATAGATGTGGCGGAAAACGGGCAGGAGCTCCGGGCAGAACGTGTGCGGCTGCCGGACGTCGCGCTCCAGGATCGATCGCGGCACGTCGTGGCCGTGGCGGGCCAGGTAGCGCAGGAACTCGTCGTAGACGCTCGGCTGGTCCAGCAGTTCGCTCAGCTGCGCGCGGGCCCGCTCGTCGTGGCCGAACAGTTCGATCATCGCGGGGTTCTTGTTGCCCAACACGAACTCGACGGCCCGGTACTGGTCGGACTGGAAGCCCGACGACGTACCCAGGAAGCTGCGGAACTCCGCGTACTCGGACGGGGTCAGCGTGGCGAGCACCGACCACTGGTCGGTCAGGGTGCGCTGGATGTGTTTCACCCGGGCCAGGCCCTTGAGCGCGGGCCGCAGGTC
>DASYES010000007.1:0-1623 GCA_036498885.1 Pseudonocardia sp. | reverse complement strand
GCCCGCGGCGCCTGACGGGGTCTAACAGGGCCTAGCGGGGGCGCTTCTTCGGCTGGTACAGGCGGCCGTGCAGGAACGTTGTCAGCTTGACGATCCGGTCCATGTCGGTCGCCGTCCGGTTGAAGGTAGTGGTCCGTACCGCCGGCTTCATCCACTGCCTGGTGATGGACTTGGCCCGGGCGAACTCCCGCAGCCCGTCCGCCCCGTGGATCCGCCCGAAGCCGGACTCGCCGACGCCGCCGAACGGCAGCGCGGGCACGGCCGCGAACGAGATCACCGAGTTCACCGAGGTCATCCCGGCCCGCAGAGCCCGTGCCACCCGCAGGCCCGCCTTCCGCCGCTTGGTGAACACCGCGGAGCCGAGCGCGTACGGCGAGGCGTTGGCGAGCCGCACGGCGTCGTTGAGCGAGGCGACCGGCGTGACGGTCACGACCGGACCGAAGGTCTCCTCGCGCACCGCGGTGCTTTCCTCGGGCACGTCGACGAGGATCACCGGGGCCACGTAAGGGGAGTGCACCGAGTCGAGCCCGCCGTGGACCGCCCGGCCGCCCCGCGCCACCGCGTCGGCCAGGTGCCGCTCCACGACGTCGACCTGCCCGCCGAGCGTCATCGGCCCGTAGGAGGCGGAGTCGTCCTCTCCCGGCCGCAGCCGGGCGACCCGCTCACCGAGCTTCTCGAGGAACGGGTGGTACACGCTGTCCACCACGTACACCCGCTCGACGCCGACGCACGTCTGCCCGGCGTTGGACATCGCGCCCCACGCCGCGGCATCGGCCGCCGCGTCCAGGTCGGCGTCGGCGGCGACGAGCAGCGCGTCCTTGCCGCCACACTCGGTGAGCACCGGCGTGAGTGTCTCGGCGGCCGCGGTAAGCACCTTCCGCGCGGTGGCGGCCGACCCAGTGAACGCGATCTTGTTCACCCCGGACTTGGCCAGCTCGGCCCCGGTGGCGCCGCGCCCGGTGACGAGCTGCAGCACCGGCTCGGTGTCACCGAACACCGCGGAGAGCACCTCAGCGAACGACTGCACGAGCCACTGCCCGACGCCAGTGGTGAGCTCGGATGGCTTGAACACCACCGTGTTCCCGGCCGCCAGCGCGTAGCCGATCGACCCCATCGGGGTGAACACCGGGTAGTTCCACGGCCCGATCACGCCGACCACGCCGAGCGGCTGGTACTCGACCGAGGCCGTCTGGTTGAGCATCGCGATGCCAGACGACACCCGCCGCGCCCGAAGCACCGAAGCTGCGTGCCGCGCCGCCCAGTCCAGGTGCAGGATCGTGTTGACGATCTCGAGCGTCGCGTCGTCGAGCGGCTTGCCCGTCTCGTCGTGCACGAGTTGCGCAAGCCGCCCCATGTACCGGGTGAAGTGCGACTTCCAGGCAAGCAGCCGCAGCTTCCGCTCCCCGTGGGAGAGCCCGCCCCACCAGGCGGCCGCGTCGCGAGCGCGGCGCACCGCGAGGCCGACCTCTTTCTCCCTGTCGATGCCGTACCTGGCGAGCACCTCGCCAGTCGCCGGGTTGACCGACTCGAACGTCTCCCGTGCCGTGCCCCATGCCGGGACGGCGGGCGATACCGCATGACCTGCCATACAAGAAAGTAAACCATCGACGCGAGTACCGTAAG
>DASYES010000006.1:0-3038 GCA_036498885.1 Pseudonocardia sp. | reverse complement strand
GGGTCTGGTACTCACCCAGCGAGCCGTTCGGGGTGACACCCTGGCAGCCCTCCGCCGCCAGCCAGGCGACGTGCTCGGCGAAGGTGTCGAAGTCGGGGGCGAGCACCCCGGAACCGGACGGCCGCAGCGGCAGAGCGGTGGCCACCAGTACTCCGTGCCACGGTCGGGTAAGTGCGGTCATCGGTCCTCCGGAAGGTCGTCGGTGGGGTCCATACCTGCGGCGACGCTCCCGAGCGTCACCGGTTGCGCAATCGGGCGGGAGGCGATGCCGAGGAGATCCTGCGCGGTGACGGCGCGGCCGCACTCCCGCGCCACCAGGCCCGCGGTGGCATACCCGCAGACCCGGCCCTGGCAGAGCCCCATCCCGGGGCGAGCCAGCAGTTTCACGGTGCGCGCCTCGGTGGCGCCGAGCTCGGTGACGGCCGCACGGATCGCCGACACCGGCACCTCCTCGCAGCGGCACACCGTCGTCTCCCCGGTGAGCCAGTCCGTCCAGCCGGTGGGCACCGGGTGCGCGTCGTGCATCGCGCTGGCGAACGCGCGGAGCCGGTCGCGCCGGCGCCGCAGCCGGGCGAGCACGCCGGGATCCAGGTGGCCGTGCGCTGCGTGCAGGCCGGCCAGCTGCCCCTCCGCGAGCGACAGCGCCGCCCCGCCGACCCCGCACACCTCGCCTGCGAGGAACACGCCGGGCTCGGACGCCTGCTGCCGGTCGTCCGCGACGGCCACGAGGCTCCCGTCGGTGTCGAGACGCGTGGCGCAGCCCAGCTGCAACGGGATCTCCACCTGCGGGGTGAAGCCGTAGCCGACAGCCACCGCGTCGCACTCCAGTACCCGCTCGGTGCCCGGCCTGACGTTCCACCCGGCGTCGAGACGGGCAACGGTCACCGCGTGCACGCCGTCACCGTCGCCGTGCGCGGCGATCACCGCGGTGCGGGTGCGGTAGCGCACACGATGACGCGCCAGCGTGCGTGCGTACCCCGCGCCCTCCGCGAGCTTGCCGACGTTGGCGAGCACCGCGGCCGGGTGGCGGGCGAAGCCGGTGGGCGCCCCCGCCTCGAAGACGCCGACGACCTCCGAGCCTGCCTCAGCGAGCCCAGCCGCGACAGGCAGCAGGAAGGGCCCGGTGCCCGCGACGACGACCCGCCGGCCCACCGCCACGCCGTGGCCCTTGAGCAGGGCCTGCGCTCCACCCGCTGTGTACACGCCCGGCAGCGTCCAGCCGGGGAACGGGAGCTGACGGTCGTAGGCGCCCGTGGCGACGACGAGCGTCCGGCAGCGGATCCGGCGGGAGACGGCCCGACCGCCCACAGTGGTCGTGGTGTGCAGGGTGAAACCGTCGTCGGTGCGTTCGGCGTGCCAGACAGCGTGGTCGCCGAGCAGGTCGGGCCCGGCGACTGCGGCGCGCAGCCGCGTCAGCTCCGGCCAGTGGTGGTGGCCTGTGCCGTTGTCGCCGTCACGATGGCGCCAGAACTGCCCGCCCACCCGCGTTCCCGCGTCCACCAGCGCCGTTCGCGCTCCGGACGCCCGCGAAGCGACCGTCGCGGCGAGCCCGGCAGGCCCGGCGCCGAGCACGGCGACGTCGTAGCTCTCATCGAGTGAGGTGCTCACGACCCGTCCCCTCCTGGCGCTCGATCCGGTCTCCCGGCCGCACCTCGGTCAGGCACGCCCGCTGGTTCGGTCTGCCGTTCACCACCACCAGGCAGTCGAAGCACACCCCGATGCCGCAGAACGCGCCGCGCAGCTCATTGGCGCCGCGGGTGGTGCGCCACGACCGCCGTCCCGCGGCGATCAGCGCCGCCGCGATGCTCTGCCCTGGTGCGGCGGTGAGCTCGGCGTCGTCGAAGACGAAGCGGATCTCCGGCGTCATGCCACCTCCACGGTGAAGCGGTCCGGCCGGAAGGGGGTGAGGTCCATGTCGGGCTTCTCGCCGGTGAGGACCTGCGCAAGCAGGTGGCCCGTGGCGGCGGACAGGCCGATCCCCGCCCCCTCGTGACCGCAGGCGTGCACGAGGCCGGGTGCCCGCGGATCCTCGCCGATCACCGGCAGATGGTCCGGACAGTACGGACGGAACCCCAGGTAGCTGCGCAGCAACGTCACCTCGGAGAGGAACGGGAACAGGCCGATCGACTGCGCGGCGAGCCGCTGCAGCACCGGGACCGAGACCCTGCGGTCGAAGCCCACCCGTTCCCGGCTCGCCCCGACGAGCACGGTGCCCGCACGTGTGCCCTCGACGACCACCGACGTTTCGAGGCCGGCATCGCCGCTCGCGACGTTGGCGACGTAGTCGGCGGAGTAGACCTTGTGGCGCACCACAGCGGGCGGCAGCGGCTCGGTCACGAGGATGAACCCCTTGCGCGGCAGCACCGGGACGTTCACCCCCGCCATCGCCGCCACCTCGCCGCCCCAGGTGCCGGCGGCGTTGATCGTGAACCGCGCGGAGAACTCCCCGGTGCTGGTGGTCGCACCGGTCACCGCACCGTCCGGGCTCCTCCGCAGGCCGAGGACCTCGCAGCCGGTGTGCATGGTGGCGCCGTGGGCGCGTGCCTGCCGCAACAGCTCCGCGGCCGCCAGCATCGGCTGCACCTGCATGTCCTGTGGGTAGTACGCGCCGGCGCACACCTCACGGGTGAGGTTCGGCTCCAGCTCCGCCAGCTCGGCCGCGTCCACGTCGGTGGCCTCGACACCGAGTGCACGCTGGGCGGCCACCAGCCCGGCGAGGCCTGCGGCAGCCTCGGCGGTCTGCGCCACGACCACCCCACCCTTGGGCTCCAGTTCGAGGCGATCGGCTCCGATGCGTTCGCCGAGCGCGGCCCACAGCTGCACGGACAACAGAGCCATCTCGAGCTCAGCGCCCGGCTCCTTGTCGGAGACGAGGATGTTGCCCTCTCCCGCACTGGTGGTGCCTCCGGCGACGGGTCCGCGGTCGACGACCGCGACCCTCAGCCCGGCCGCCGCGCAGTGGTACGCGCACGCGGAGCCGACCATGCCTGCCCCGATCACCAGCACGTCCACAGTCACCACCGGCACCCCAGTACTAT
>DASYES010000005.1:0-3516 GCA_036498885.1 Pseudonocardia sp. | reverse complement strand
CGATACTGCTGGGTCCAGCTGGGTGCGAGAGCTCTCACGGTGTTCCCGAGTAGGTCCGCTACGGGGGTTGGAGGTCGACGGCGATGAGGCGAAGTTGGAGATCGAACTCGCGTGGTCGAGGGCGAACTCGGTGGCGGCTGCCGAGCCTGCAGCGACCCCGGCTGAACCTACGGCGGCTGCCGAGCCCGCGGCGACGCCGGCCGGGTCTGCGGTTGCCGAGCGTGCAGCGGCGGCCGAGCCGGCGACCGCCAGGAAGCCTGCAGCGGCTGCGGCGACGTCTGGGGCGGCTGCCAGGCCTGCTGCGGCGACGCCCGCGACCGCCGGAAAGCCCGCACCGGCTGCGGCCGAGCCTGCTCCGGCGGCGAAGCCTGCGCCGTCCTCAGCGAGGCCTGCGAGCACCAGGAAGCCGACGGCTGCAGCTGCCAAGCCTCCTGCGGCGGCGAAGCCCCCGCCGCTGAGTCTCGCAAGCACCGCCGCGGCCCTCACCCGGTGTGGAGGATGCCGTTGACCGCTTCCTGGCCCATCGTGGGGAACCCGCGCGTCCCGTGTGGGAGGGCGCCGGCGCATCTCGACCGAGGAGGGACCCGGCGATGGGCCAGGCGACCAGCAGACGAATCCGCAAGGTTCCCGATGCGGAAGGCACGTCCCGTTCGACGCGGGAAGAGCGGATGGATCGGGGGCGATCCGCCCGTCGCACTGTCCCGCGGGCCGGCCAGGCGGAGTTCACTCCGGCCCCCGATCGCCCCGACCCGCTGCGCCTCCTCGAGAAGCAGGCACAGCAGCGTGTTCAGGAGCTGCTCCCGATCCGCTACGGGCGGATGGCCGCCTCCCCGTTCGCGTACTTCCGCGGAGCCGCACTGCCGATGGCGAGCGACCTCGCCGGCACACAGAGCACCGGGCTCGTCGTCCAGTGCTGCGGTGACGCCCACATGACGAACTTCGGGGTGTTCGCCTCCCCGGAGCGGCGCCTCGTCTTCGACGTCAACGACTTCGACGAGACCCTGCCCGGGCCGTGGGAGTGGGATGTCAAACGGCTCGCGACGAGCATCGAGATCGCCGGCCGTGACAACGGCTACCACACGAAGACGCGCCGGGAGATCGTGACCGCCACGGTGGCCGCCTACCGGCGGGCGATGCGCGAATTCGCGGACACGACCACGCTGGAGGTCTGGTACGCCCACGCCGACATGGACAGCGTGCAGGCCCGCGTCGACGAGCATCTCGACCGCGATCGGCGCAAGCGGCTCGCGCGCAGCATGGCGAAGGCGCGAACGCGGGACAACCTCGGAGCGCTCGCCCGGTACGCCGGGGTGAAGGACGGCCATGCCGCGATCCTCGCTGACCCGCCGCTGGTCGTGCCCGTCGCCGACCTCGCCGGTGCCGTGGATCCGGCACAGCTGTTGAGCCAGCTGCGCGACATGCTGATGGACTACAGGGAGTGCCTGGAACCCGAGCGGCGCGCGCTGCTGGACCAGTACCGGCTCGTGGACTTCGCCCGCAAGGTCGTCGGGGTGGGCAGCGTGGGTACCCGCGCGTTCATCGCGCTCCTGCTCGGGGACGACGACCGCGACCCGCTGTTCCTGCAGGCGAAGGAGGCGGGCCCGTCGGTGCTGGAGGAGTTCGTCGGGGCCAGCGAGTACGACCCCGGCCGCCGGGTGGTCGTCGGGCAGCGTCTCATGCAGGCGGTCGGCGACGTCTTCCTCGGCTGGGTGCGCGTGCAGGGGCTCGACGGGCAGAGCCGGAGCTTCTACGTGCGTCAGCTGCGGGACTGGAAGGGTTCGGCCGACGTCGACGTGATGGTGCCGAAGGGGATGCTCGCCTACGGCGAGCTCTGCGGCTGGACCTTGGCCAGGGCGCACGCCCGAACCGGTGACCGCGTCGCGATCGCCTCCTACCTCGGCGCCGGCACCACGTTCGAGCGTGCCGTCGCCGAGTTCGCGCGCGCGTACGCCGACCTGAACGAGCTCGACCACGAGGCGCTGGTGGACGCGATCAGCTCCGGCCGGATCGACGCCGTGGCAGGCGTGTGACGCCGTTCGACATCCGCCTGCCTACCCCCTCACCCGTTCACGAGCTCCGCGACCTGGCGGGTGATCTCGAGGTCCTCGCGGGCCGTGACGACGACGGTGCACGCCGCCGCCCCGTTGCCGGTGATGTCGGCATCGGCATCGGCCCGGTCGTTGGCCGTGGGGTCGATGTCGACGCCGAGGTAGTTCAGCCGGCCGGCCACCAGGGCTCGGACGAGCGGGTTGTGCTCGCCGATGCCGCCCGTCATCACGAGGATGTCGAGACCGCCAACGGCGGCGGTCATCGCCGCGATCTCCCGGCACAGCTGGTGGACGAACACGTCGATCGCGAGCGCGCAGTCCGGATCGCCCGCTGCTCGACCGGCGAGCACGTCGCGCAGGTCACCGGAGGTACCCGACAGGCCCTTGAGACCGGACCGGTTCTCGAGCGCCTCGTCGAGTTCGTCGACGGACAGGCCGCCGTGCTGCAGCAGCCACAGGAGCAGGCCCGGATCGACGTCCCCGGAACGGGTCACCATCACCAGGCCGGCGAGCGGGGTGAAGCCCATCGTCGTGTCCCGGCAGTCACCGTTGCGCACCGCGGCCAGGGACGCTCCGGCTCCCAGGTGACAGGAGACCACCCGCAGGTCTGGAACAGCCGCGCCGACCACCTCGGCCGCCCGGCGGACGGCATAGGCGTGGGAGAGCCCGTGGAAGCCGTATCGACGCAGGCCGAAGCGTGCGTTCCACTCTTTCGGCAGCGCATACGTGTATGCCTCGGCCGGCAGCGTGGCGTGGAAGGAGGTGTCGAAACACGCGACGGCCGGTACGCCCGGCAGCAGGTCGGCCACGACCCGGACACCGGCGACCGCGCGCGGGTTGTGCAGCGGCGCGAGGTCGCGGATGGACTCCAGATAGTCGAGCAGCCCCTCGTCGACGGGGGCCGCGGACCTGTAGCGCAGGCCCCCGTGCACCACCCGGTGCCCGACCGCGTCGACCCCGTCCAGCCCGTCGAGGAAGCGCTCCACCGGGTCGCGGTGGCCGTGGCCCTCCCAGCGTTCCACCGTGGTGGCCGCATGGACGGTGCCGTCGGGGGACACGACGGAGAGTTTCAGGCTGCTGGATCCCGCGTTGACCACCAGGACCCGCACGGCTACACCGGTTCCCGCAACGGCGGGTTCTCGACGCCGGTGGCCGGCCCGGGCGTCGACGACCACTGCCACCCGGCGATCTCGGGCATGTCCTCACCGTGGGTGTGGATGTACTGGCGATGCTCGATCAACGCGTTCCGCAGGTGCTCGCGGCAATGGCCCGAGATCGGCTGCAGCCGGGGTACCCGGTCGATCACGTCGATGGCGATGTTGAACCGGTCGATCCGGTTGCGCACGCACATGTCGAACGGGGTGGTGGTCGTGCCCTCCTCCACGTAGCCGCGGACGTGGAGCTGGGCGTGGTTGGTGCGGCGGTAGGTCAGCCGGTGGATGAGCCAGGGGTAGCCGTGGTAGGCGAA
>DASYES010000004.1:0-2758 GCA_036498885.1 Pseudonocardia sp. | reverse complement strand
CAGATGTGGCGCGGCGGCCCCCCGAGCGGCGCTCCGACGGGATTGTCGAACGGCCGCTCGGGCACCGGCATGGACCTCATCGAATAGCCGACAGCGAATACGGCCGAACGGATCACCACTCGGTCACTATCGGCTGGACGGTGATCGTCACCGCGTTACCCTCTGCGGGTGGCGAGCCGCCCCGTCGAACCTGACCCGTCCGTGTGGTGGGAGCGGTACGGGTATCGGCTGGAGCCCCGTCCGGGGGCCACGACGACCGACCGGCGGCGCGCGGGTCCGGAAGGGCCGGGAGAACACGTGGGTGCAGTGGGCTCGACAGGAGATCGGTCTCCGATCGCCTCGCAGCAGCAGGACGGCACACCGGGCACACCAGGCACGGCAGGGGAGCTGAGCTCCGAGACGATCCTGCGGGCCCGGCCCGACGAACCCGCTTCCGGTTGGCGCCGTGCGGTGCTGCGGGCCACCGGCGGCCTGGTGAACCCCGGCCCGAGCCCTGCCGAGGTGCAGTGGCGCGACCAGTTGCACCGCATCCGCCATCCGCTCCTGCAGTCGCACCGCATCGCGGTGACGTCGATCAAGGGTGGGGTCGGGAAGACCACGGCGGCCACGCTGCTCGGCCTCGTCATGGCGGAGAACCGGGGCGACCGGGTGATCGTGCTCGACGCGAACCCCGACGCCGGCACGTTGGCCGATCGCCTCACCGGCGAGTCGTCGGTGACCGTCCGGGAGTTGCTGCGCGACATCGCCCGCATCCACTCCTGGACCGAGGTGTCGCGCTACACGAGCCTCGCCGGCCGACTACAGGTGCTCGCCTCGGAGCAGGACCCCGCATCGAGCGACGCGTTCAACCGCGATGAGTACGAGGCGATCTGCGAGCTGCTCGACCGCTTCTTCAACATCATCATCACCGACTCGGGCACCGGGCTCGTGCACTCCGCGATGGACGGCACGCTCAAGCTCGCCGACAGCATCATCGTCGTCGGCGCGCCCACGGTGGACGGGGCGGGCCGCGCGAGCAAGACCCTCGACTGGCTGCACGCGCACGGGCACGCCGCGCTGGCATCCGAGGCGGTGGTGGTGCTGTCGTGCGACCGGGTCAGTGCCGAGGTCGACCGCGCCCGCATCAGCGAGCACTTCACGTCCCGTTGCCGGGCCGTCGTCGAGCTTCCGCACGACCCGCACCTCGCCACGGGCGGCCGGGTCGAGCTGGCCCGGCTGCGCCCTTCAACGCGGCACGCGGCCTACCGCCTGGCCGCGCTCATGGCCGACCGGTTCGCCTCGCCGCAGCCGCCGCCGGCCGCCACCGCCGGCCCGCAGTGATCATCCGGAGCGGTACTCTGCCGGCGTTTCGGGCGTGGGCCCGTGATCAGGGGGAATGGTGGCGGTGAGCGGCCGGGGGAGCACCATCGCGGCGCCTGCCGCACACGGGGATCGGAGCGCCGCCACGGGCGCGCGTCCGGGGGCGGAGCGGGCATGACACAGCCGAACGAGACGGTCGCCGGCGATCAGCCGGAGGGGTCGTCCACGGTCGCCGGGCCGGCGAGCGTGGCACCGAGCGCCCCCGCTGCTCCGGAGCCGGTGGTCGACCGGGCGAACCGCTCGCGGCCCGAGGCAGGCAGCGCCGCGGAGCTCACCGAGGATTCCATCGTGCGTTTCCGCAGCGACCGCCCGCAGCACGGGTGGCGCGCTGCGCTCTACGCGATCACCGGTGGGCTCGTGAACCCGGGCGTCGGGGCCACCGAACGCCGCCGTCAGGACCAGCTGCGCCGGATCCGGCGTCCGCTTCCCGGTTCACACCAGATCGCTGTCAGCTCACTGAAGGGCGGGGTCGGCAAGACCACGGTGTCGGCGTGCCTGGGGCTCGTGCTCGCCGAGAACCGCGGCGACCGGGTGATCGCGCTCGACGCGAACCCCGACGCCGGCACGCTGGCCGACCGGCTGACGGCCGAGACCGCGGTGACCGTCCGCAGCCTGCTCGACAACATCGCCGCCACCCACTCGCTCACCGACGTCGCTCGCTACACGAGCCTCGCCGGCCGGCTGCAGGTGCTCGCGTCCGAGCAGGACCCCGCGATGAGCGAGGCGTTCAATCGCACCGAGTACGAGCGGGTCTGCGAGGTGATCACCCGCTTCTACAACGTCGTGATCACCGACTCGGGCACCGGCCTCGTGCACTCCGCGATGGAGGGCACGCTCGCGCTGGCCGACAGTCTGGTGATCGTGGGCGCCCCCACCGTCGACGGTGCGAGCCGGGCGAGCAAGACGCTCGACTGGCTGATCGCGCACGGCCACGGCCCGCAGGTGGCCGATGCCGTGGTGGTGCTGAGCTGCGACCGCATGAGCAAGGAGGTCGACCTCGAGCGCGTCAGGGGCCACTTCGAGGCCCGCTGCCGCGCGGTGGTCGAGGTGCCGCACGATCCCCACCTCGCGACGGGCGGGCGCATCGAGCTCGCCCGGTTGCGTCCGGCAACGCACGACGCCTTCCGACACCTCGCCGCGCTGCTCGCCGACGGCTTCGGCCCGCGAGTCCCCCGTGCGGAGGTCGCTGCGGAGCAGGTGCCGAGCCTCGGCTAAGCGGCACGGTTCGTCCGCGCGAAACCCTCGGCCCGGGTCGAACCTTCGGCCATCCGGCCGCGGTAGGAGCCGGAACGTCCGGGGTCTTCGTTTCCCACGGTCCTGACATGGCGGCGGTGCCGGTCGTGCCGCAGGGAGACTCGGCACGTCCCGGCACCGCCGGGTCGATCAGCCCTTGGCCGAC
>DASYES010000003.1:0-5741 GCA_036498885.1 Pseudonocardia sp. | reverse complement strand
GCAGCGATACCGATCGGCGTACGGGCCGTTCGCACCGCCGGTCTCGAGCATCACGGAGTCGGTGTACGAGTCGATCCATCTCTACGCCAAGGCCGTCCGGCGCGCGGGTGTCGACGACCTGGAAGCCACAGCCCGCGAGCTGCGCGGCAGCCGTGACGACTTCCCCCGCGGTGAGGTCGCGGTCGTCGGTCCGGAGACGGTGCGCCAGCGCATGTTCCTGGCCGAGGCGACGCGTGGCGGGTTCCTCGTGGGCCTCCAGGGCTGACGTTCGATCACAACTTCGTCAACGCGCCAATGATCGTTGACGCGTCCCGTATTGCCTCGTTACGGTGCGTTCTCCGCTGATTGTGAGGAGATTCCCGGATGCCCGTTCAGCCGCCTGATCCGTCGGTCATCACCACGGTCGCCGAAAGTTACGGGCTGGGTCTGACCGACGCCGATGTCGCGTCCTTCACCCCGCTGGTGCACGGCGTGCTCCAGTCCTGGGACGTCGTCGAGCGGCTGCACGCCGAGGTCGAGCCGGCCGTTCCGGAGCGGGCCTGGACGCGTCCCGAGGCGGCCGACAACCCGCTGGGTGCCTGGTACGTGACCTGTGAGGTGACCGGTGCCGGTGAAGGTCCGCTGGCCGGGCGCCGGGCGGCGGTGAAGGACAACACGGCGGTGGCCGGGGTGCCGATGATGAACGGCTCTGCCACCCTGGAGGGCTTCATCCCGCGCCGGGACGCCACGATCGTTTCCCGGTTGCTCGATGCGGGTGCCACGATCGCGGGCAAGTCCGTGTGCGAGGACCTGTGTTTCTCCGGCGGCTCGCACACCTCCCGCACCGGGCCGGTGCGTAATCCCTGGGATCTCACGCGGTCCAGCGGTGGGTCCTCCAGCGGCAGCGCGGCGCTGGTCGCATCGGGCGCGGTCGATTTCGCCACCGGCGGTGATCAGGGTGGGTCGATCCGCATGCCCGCATCTTTCAGCGGGATCGTCGGGCACAAGCCCACGCACGGCCTCGTGCCGTACACGGGCGCGTTCCCGATCGAGCAGACGATCGACCACGTGGGTCCCATGACGCGCACGGTGGCGGACGCCGCGCTGGTGCTGAGCGTCATCGCCGGGTTCGACGGGAACGACCCGCGGCAACCCGCCGGTCTCGTCGTCGACGACTACGTGGGCGCGCTTGCCCGCTCGGCGGAGGGGCTGCGCGTCGGCGTGGTCAGCGAGGGCTTCGGGCACCCGAACTCCCACCCTGACGTCGACGACGCTGTGCGGGAGGCCGTCGAGACCCTGCGCGGGGCCGGGCTCACGGCCGAGGACGTCTCGATCCCCTGGCACGCGCATGGGCTCAAGATCTGGGACGTCATCTCCATCGAAGGCGCTACGGCGCAGATGGTGGACGCCAACGGTTACGGGCTGAACTGGCAGGGCCGCTACGACCCCGAGCTCATGGAGTTCTACGGCAACCAGTGGCGCGCGGACGGCAGCCAGTTCTCCGAGACCGTCAAGCTCGTGTTGCTCTCGGGCCGGTACTCCCTCGACCGCTACCGGGGCAAGCACTACGCGATGGCCCGCAACCTGGCCGTGCACCTGCGGGCGGCCTATGACGAGGCGTTGTCGCGTTTCGATGTGCTGGTCATGCCGACCACGCCGATCCAGGCCTCGGTCATCCCGGCCGACGACGCCCCCCGCGAGGAAGTGATCGCCCGCGGCCTGGAGATGGTGGCCAACACCGCCCCCACGGACGTCTCGGGCCACCCCGCGTGCAACGTGCCCGCCGGGATGGCGAACGGTCTCCCGACCGGGATGATGATCGTCGGGAAGCAGTTCGACGACGCCACCGTGCTACGCGTGGCCCACACGTTCGAGCAGGCCGTCGGCGGCTTCCCGGCCCCGACGACCGCAGCGGTGGCGGGCGCCTGACACCGTCCCCTGAGCCTGCGGCGGACCCACCCGTCCCCCTCCCGGTGGGTCCGCCGCCTCGTTCCGGGGTCGGCTGCTGCCCGCCGCCGCACTGTGCACGCACCGGTGTCGCGCGGCCACCGCGCCGCGGGCATACCCTGTGCTCGATCGGGTCCCACCCGGATCCCACGTGGACAGGCGAGCATCTCGTCGCAGCACAGTTCTCGATCTCCCGCGACAGAGTCGAGGAGGCGACGTGGATTCCGACGAGCTGCGGTCGGAAATCGACATATCGATGTGGCGGCTCATCGCCGACGTCGTGCTACGCACCCAGGCCGTCGCCCAGCAGGTGGGTCTCGGGGCAAGCGACTGCCAGTTCGTGGCCCTGCTGGGCGTGCACGGTCCGCTCACCGCGGGCCGCCTCGCGGAGCTGAGCGGACTGACCACCGGCACCGTGACGGGAGTGCTCGACCGGCTGGAGAAGGCCGGGTACGCGCGTCGCGTGCGGGACGCCACCGACCGGCGGAAGGTGCTCGTGACCCCGGTGCCCGAAGCGATGGCGACCCTCGCGGAGCACCACCGGGCTCACGGCGAGCATCTCGACGCCGTGCTGCGCCGCCGGGACGCAGCTCAGCTGCGGGTGATCGCCGACTTCCTCGCGGAGCTGAGCGCCTCGGGCTCCTCGTCAGGCTCGCGGGAACGCGGGAGCGGCACCACGGCGAGCAGCGGGAGCTGACCGTCCTCGGCCCGGTTGGGGCGCCGGACGTGGGCGACCACCCATCCGGTGCTCCGAGCGTGGCCCTGCACGAACGACACCCTCATCACCTCCGCCTCCAGTGGAGCACGAGGCACCGACAGGCCGGCGCGCGACCTAGTGGAGCGTGCGGGACATGCACAGGCTCAGCGGCGAGTCGGCGTACTCCCCGAAACGCTCGATCTCGACATATCCGGCGCGACGATAGAGCTCGACGGCCTCGAGCTGGCGAGCTCCGGTCTCGAGCACCACACGGTCGGCGAAGAGTGCCTCGGCCTCGGCCTCCAGCGCACCGAGGAGCGCTCTGCCGATCCCACGACCGCGGGCATGCGGCCGGACGTACATCCGCTTGATCTCGGCGATCCCCGGTTCGCGCAGCCGCACGGCTCCGCAGCCGAGCAGGTCGCCCGCCGTCTCATCGACGGCGGCGAGCAGCACCCCGCGGCCGGCGCTCACCTCGGCCGCGTCGAGCCCGTCGTGGACCGCGCCCGCTTCCGGGTACAGGTCGTGCAGCTCGGAGTCGAGCTCCTCGATCAGCTCGCGCACGGCCGGCTCGTCGAGGGCCGCGGACTCGATCCGTACGGACGACATCGGCGCAGGATATCGGCGCGCGGATGGTCAGGGTGCTTTCTATGATCCAACCGGTGTCCGACATCGCCGCCACCACCGCCTTCGCCTTCGATGCGGCCGCTGATACCTATGACGACGATCTGCACCACGCCGAGATCGCCGAAGAGCTGGTCCGCGGGCTGCAGCCCACCTCCCCGCCGGCCATGGTCGTCGACGTGGCCACCGGTACCGGATTCGCCGCGTTCGCCGCGCTCCGCAGGCTAGCGGCGCAGCGAGTGGTGGGCGTCGACATCTCGCGGGGCATGCTCGACCGGGCGCAGGCGAAGGCGGTGCACGACGACCCCGATGGCCGCATCGAATGGCGCCATGCTCCTGCGGTGCCGCTCGACCTCGGCGATGGCACGGTCGATGTCGTGCTCTGTGCGTCGGCGCTGCACTTTCTCGGGCGGGAGGCGTTGCGCGACTGGCTGCGCGTGCTGCGCCCCGGCGGCCAGGTGGCGTTCAGCATGCCGATGGCCGCGGACTTCCGTCCCTCATCCGAGTTCCGCCGTATGGTCGCCGCGCATCTGAGCGTTCCATCCGACGCCGAGGCGGCCGCCCGGATCGCGCTCGACGACGGGTTCGTCGGGGCGAGCGCGGGGATCTTCGCCGCGGACGCCGAGCGCAGGCGGCGCGCGTTCATCGTCCGGGCGCAGGCCCCGCCGTAGCGTGGATCGAGTCGCCAGGGTCGTGTCGCTGCTGCACTATCCGATCAAGGGATCCGCAGGCACGCCGGTGTCCGGGTCTGTCGTGACCGCAGCCGGGCTCGCCCACGACCGCTCGTTCATGGTCGTCGACGACGACTACGTCTTCCGGACGCAGCGGCGGGATCCCCGGCTCGCGGTGATCCGGCCGGAGGTCGGCGTCGACGGCGATCTGCTGACACTGCACGCGCCGGGCATGACCGAGCTGTCCGTGAAGGTGGATCGCGAAGGCGCCCGCCGGGGCGTCGACCTCTTCGGCAACCACTACACCGGGATCGACCAGGGCGAGCCGGTGGCCCGATGGCTGACCGAGAGGCTGGACGCGCCGAGCCGCCTCGTCCGGGTGCCGCCGGAGCACGACCGCGCCACCGAGGGCGAGACTCCGGGCACGGCGGGCTACTCCGAGAGCGCGGCTGTGCTCGTCGTCGGCAGGCCGTCCCTCGATCCGCTGCACGCCCGGCTCGTCGAGCGGGGTGGCGAGCCGATGCCGATGAACAGGTTCCGCCCCAATATCGTCGTCGACGGGTGGGACGAGCCGCACATCGAGGACTGCATCCGACGGGTCATGATCGGGAACGTGCAGCTCGGCTTCACGAAGCTCGCCATCCGCTGCCCCGTCACCCCTGGTCGACCAGGAGACGGGTGTCCGGGCCGGTCCGGAGCCGCTCCGCACGCTCGCCGCCTACCGCCGCTCCGCCGCGGGCGGAGTGACCTTCGGCGCGAAGTTCGCCGTGGTCCGGACGGGCGAGCCGGCGGTGGACGACGAGGTGCAGGTCGACCATTGGGCCGCCGTCGTTCATGGTCGTCGACGACGACCATGTCTTCCGGAACCAGCAAGCTTCCCCTCTCCTCGCGGTGGTCCGGCCGGAGATCGGCGACGACGGCGAGGTTCTCACGCTCCACGCACCGGGCTTACCCACGCTGCCCATCGAGGTCCGCTGCAACGGTGACCGCGCGGACGTCGACCTCTACGGCATTCGCTACACGGGGATCGACCAGGGCGAGCCTGCGGCCGAGTGGCCGGAGCAGGCTCGTCCGGGTGCCGCCCGAGCACGTCCGCACCACCGACGGCGAGACGCCCGGAAGGGCGGGCTACGCCGACTGTGCCGTGCTCCTCGTCAGCCTGCCGTCCCTGGACCTGCTGCACTCGCGGCTCGTCGAACAGGGCGGGGAGCCGCTCCCGATGGACCGGTTCCGGCCCGACATCGTCGTCGACGGGTGGGGCGAGCCGCACACCGAGCATCGGCTGCGCCGCGTCACGATCGGGAGCGCGCGGTTCGGCTACGCGAAGCTCGCCATCCGCTGCTCCGTGACGATGGTCGACCAGACGAAGCTGGCCGTACTACAGGCAGGGAAGCTGGCGGTGGGAGACGAGCTGAAGGTCGGGCACTGGGCCGCCGCAACGCGCTAGCGTGGGAAGACTCCCGGCGCTCGGCCGGGGCCTGGTTCGCCTGCGAAGGCCTGGGCGATCGAGATCCACTCGGTGGCAACCGGCCCGACCACCTCGAGGCCGGTGTCGGCGACGTTGCGGCGCTGGGTGACGACGAGGCAGAAGTCCAGCGCATCGCCGCTCACGCGGTCGGCGGCGTCGGCGTCGCCCCAGGCCCACACATCCCCGGACGGTCCGACGAGCTCCACCCGCACGGGGACCGACGGGGCGGCGCGGCCGTGGAGCGCGAAGCTGAAACCGGCGGTGCGCACGCCAAGATGGGCCACGTGCCGCAGCCGGTCGGTGGGCTCCCGACGGACGCCGAGCGCGTCGGCGATGTCCTGGCCGTGGGCCCAGG
>DASYES010000002.1:0-1852 GCA_036498885.1 Pseudonocardia sp. | reverse complement strand
AGGCGAACCAGCGGGTCACCGCGTACGTGTTCGGCGAACGCTGGGGTCCGGAGGACCAAGCCGATCAGGTGTTCGACTTCCGGCCCGGCAACGGGGTGCACGACATACACATGAACCAGGGCAACTCCGCCCAGTTCGTGCGGGACGACGGCGTCTGGCAGGACGGTGGGCTGCTCCTGCACCTCGCCGACGAGTCGCGCTGGGTGGCGCTCTTCCTGGGCTTCCAGAGCCAGGCGTGGCACACCGACGACACCACGGGGCACACGATCTCGGGAGCCGAGGAGCCCCAGGCACCCGGCGGCGGGACGGCACCGACCGGCGGTGCGGTCGTCCGCATCGTCGCCGCGCTGGTCAACCCGGTGGGCCCCGCACCCGAGGCGGAGACCGTCACGCTGATCAACGCCTCTCCGGGCCCCCTCGACCTCACCGGCTGGCAGATCGCCGACCGCACGAAGCGGACGTGCGCCGTGCCCGGTGGGCCGCTCGCCGCGGGCACCACGCTGGTCGTCGCCCTCGCCGGCGGGGTCACGCTGGGCAACAGCGGCGGTGCCATCACCCTGCTCGACTCGCAGGGGCTGAAGGTGCACGGAGTGTCCTACACGGCGGAGCAGGCACGCGACGAGGGCTGGACGCTCGTCTTCTGATCGGAGGCCGGCTCACTGCTCACCCGGCCGCCGAGCCGGGGCGGCGGCTCGCGGGCCGTCGCGGAACCGGCCGGGCCGGAATCCGGCGAGCAACCCCGACTCCTCGCCGAACACCTCGCCCGCGACGAGGCGTCGCAGCAGCGGGGCGAGCGTGATGCCGCTGTGGGTTGCGACGACGTAGAACCAGGCATCGACGTCGGTGAAGCCCGCCACCGTCAGGCCGTCACCGGGGAGCGCCCGCTGCCCCACGCGGACGGTGGCCATCTCCGCGTCCGCGGTGGACCGGAGCACCTGCGCGAGCCTGCCGAGCAGCTCCTTGCCCTCCACACCGCCCGGCGCAAGAGGGACGGCCGGGTCCGAGCGCGCATCGAGGTCCAACCCCTGCAGCAGCAGCCGGCCGCCACCGTCGGGACGGACGTTCAGCCGTGGTCCGGTGAGCACCCGCGACAACCGGACGGCCACGGGCTCCGTGGTGGCCAGAAGGCCGACGGCTGCGGAGCCGGACCGGGTGGTGTCGACCATCGGCACGTCGACCCCGGCCAGGCCGGCCACCGCACCCGTCCATCGACCGGTGCAGCTCACGACGACGTCGGCCCCGTAGCTGGCGCCGTCGGCCGTGCCGACCACCGCCCCCGTCGGCGTGCGCTCGATCTCGACGACCGCGCTCCCGACGCGCACGCGCACCCCTCGGTCCCGGGCATCGCCGAGCAACCGGCCGAGCAGCACGAGGGGCAGGACATGCCCCTCCTCCGGGAAGAACGCGTAGTCGACGTCCTCACCGGTCACCATCAGATCGGGTTCGAGCGCCCGGGCCCGTTCCGCGGTCAGCCGCCGCGCCGGATAACCCCGGGCCGTGAGCCGATCGAGCCTGGCTGCCAGCGACGCGCGGTGCTGCTCGGTGACGGCCCACTCGAGGTTGCCGGTCGGGAAGAACCATGGCGAACGATCACCGGCGAACTCGTGGTGAGCGCGTACCCCGGCGTGGTTCAACGCGTGGTAGTGCTCGGGCTCCTTGTTCCCCGAGTTCACCCAGGCGAACGACGTGCCGGACGTGCCGGCGCCGGGCCTGCCCGCCTCCAGCACGGTGACGCCGGCTCCTCGCTCGACCAGCCCGAGCGCAACCGCCGCGCCCACGACGCCGGCTCCGATGACGACGACCTGCACCGTCACACTCTCACAGCCCGCTCGACCCGTACACCGATCCGGCT
>DASYES010000001.1:0-9449 GCA_036498885.1 Pseudonocardia sp. | reverse complement strand
ACGACGAGATGGATGCCCTTGCTCGCCCGGACGTGGAACTGCCCGCGTTCACCGGCGAGGCTCTGGGTCTCGTCGGTCCACACTCCGGTGGCGTTGACGACCTGGCGTGCGCGCACGTTGAACGTGCGGCCGGACTCCAGGTCGTGCACCTCCGCCCCGGTGACCCGCTCACCCTCGCGCAGGAGCCCGACCACCCGTGCCCTCGACGCCACGTGCGCGCCGTAGGCCGCCGCCGTGCGCGCGACGAACATGGTGTGCCGGGCATCGTCAACCTGCGCGTCGTAGTACTCCAGGGCGCCCACCAGGGCGTCCTTGCGCAGTGACGGGAAGACCCGGCGGGCGCCACGCCGTGTCAGGTGCCGGTGGTGTGGCACACCCCGGGCCCTGCCGGACAGCAGCCCCAGCGTGTCGTAGAGCGCCACGCCCGCGCCGGCGTAGGCGCGTTCCCACACGGGGTGCTTGAGCGGGTAGATGAACGGCACCGGCCGGACCAGGTGCGGAGCCAGCTTCTCGATGAGCAGGCCCCGCTCCTGAAGGGCCTCGGCGACGAGACGGAAATCCAGCATCTCGAGATAGCGCAGCCCACCGTGGATGAGCTTGCTCGACCTGCTGGACGTGCCCGACGCGAAGTCGCGGGCCTCGACGAGCCCGACGCTCAGGCCGCGGGTGGCGGCGTCGAGGGCGGAACCGCTGCCCACGACACCGCCCCCGACGACCAGCACGTCGAGTTCGGTCGAGCCCATTGCCTCCAGCGCAGCCGCACGGGCCTGCGGAGAGAGCGCAACCGATCTCATGGCTGATTCCTCTCATCGTGATGGCCCGGTTCCGGGCCGGTGGTGCTCAGTCGACGTCAACCCAGTCCAGCGTCCTGGTCACCGCCTTCTTCCAGCGTTCGTATCCGGTCGCACGCTGCTCATCGCTCCACTGGGGCTGCCAGCGCTTCGACTCGTTCCAGTTGGAGCGCAGCTCGTCGGTGTTCTTCCAGAACCCGACCGCGAGGCCCGCCGCGTACGCCGCGCCCAGCGCCGTGGTCTCCGCGACGACGGGCCGGCTCACCGGCACGCCGAGGACGTCTGCCTGGATCTGCATGCATAGCTCGTTGGAGGTGACGCCGCCGTCCACCTTGAGCACGTCCAGCGTCACGCCGGAGTCCTTCTCCATCGCCTCGGCCACGTCGCGGCTCTGGTAGCAGATGGCCTCGAGCGTGGCCCTGGCCAGGTGGGCGTTGGTGTTGTAGCGCGAGAGCCCGACGATCGCGCCTCGGGCGTCCGAGCGCCAGTACGGGGCGAACAGGCCGGAGAACGCGGGCACGAAGTACACGCCGCCGTTGTCCTCGACCTGCCGGGCGAGCGCCTCGCTCTGCGCGGCGCCCGAGATGATGCCCAGCTGGTCGCGTAGCCACTGCACGGCCGACCCCGTGACGGCGATCGATCCCTCCAGGGCATACACCGGGCGATCGTCGTTGAACTGGTAGCAGACGGTGGTGAGCAGCCCCGCCTTCGAGCGCACCAGCTCGGTGCCCGTGTTGAGCAGCATGAAGTTGCCGGTGCCGTAGGTGTTCTTCGCTTCGCCCGGCGCGAAGCACACCTGACCGACAGTGGCGGCCTGCTGGTCACCCAGGTCGCCGGTGATCACGACCTCGCCGCCCAACGGACCCCTCAGCATGGTTGTGCCGTAGCACTCCGGGCACGAGCTCGGCTTGATCTCGGGCAGCATCGACCGCGGGATGCCGAAGAAGCCCAGCAGCTCGTCGTCCCAGTCGAGCGTCTCGAGGTTCATGAGCATCGTGCGGCTGGCGTTCGTCGGGTCGGTGACGTGGACTCCGCCGTCCTTGCCGCCCGTGAGGTTCCACAGCAGCCAGGTGTCGGTGTTGCCGAAGATCGCGTCGCCGCTCTCGGCGGCCTCCCGGGCGCCGTCGACGTTCTGCAGGATCCATTGGATCTTCCCGCCGGAGAAGTACGTGGCGGGCGGGAGACCGGCCTTCTGCCGGATCACATCGCCCTTGCCCTCACGTTCGAGGGCGGAGGCGATGCGGTCGGTGCGGGTGTCCTGCCAGACGATCGCGTTGTAGAGCGGGCGCCCGGTCCGCTTGTCCCACACGACGGTGGTCTCGCGCTGGTTGGTGAGGCCCAACGCGACGAGGTCGGCCGCTTTGAGCCCGGTCTTGACGAGCGCGGTCTGGAGCACGGATGACGTCCGCTCCCAGATCTCGACGGGGTTGTGTTCCACCCAGCCGGCCTGCGGCAGGATCTGCTCGTGCTCGAGCTGGTGGCGCCCCACCTCGTTGCCCGAGTGATCGAAGATCATGAATCGGGTGCTGGTGGTGCCCTGGTCCAGGGCACCGACGAACTCGGCCATGAGTTCTCTCCGCTGGTGTTGATGGGGCGTGGTTAGCGAGGCACGTCGCGGCCCACCGGGGTGGGCTCGTGTTCGGCGTCGGCGAGGACGATGAACCGGTTGATGCAGAGCTGGAAGAGCGCACCGCCGATCAGGCCGCCGATGATCGGTGCGACGATCGGTAACCACCAATAAGGTGTGCCGTTCTGGTCGGTCCAGGCCGTTGCGTACCCGGTGATGTACGACGCGAGCCGGGGCCCGAAGTCACGGGCGGGGTTGATCGCGTAGCCCGCGTTCGCCCCCCAGGCCATGCCGATCCCCACCACGAGCAGCCCGATGACCACGGGGACGAGGTTGGACAGTGGTGGGTTGTTGCGGGCGTTGACCAGCGCGAATACCACGAAGACCAGGATCGCGGTGCCGATGATCTGGTCGAAGAACGCGGTCGTCAGGCTGATGTCGGCTGCGCCGTTACCCGGGAGTGTCGAGAAGATGATCTGCGTCTTGTAGGTGTGGTCCGGGTCGACCATGTCGATGTAATTGGCGTAGTTGAACCGGACGATGAGCGCGGCGACGAACGCCCCCGCCGTCTGCGCGACCACGTAGGGCACGACCTTGCGCCAGGGGAAGCCCTGGAACGCAGCGAACGCAATCGTCACGGCCGGGTTGATGTGGCCGCCGCTGAGCCGGCCCGCGACATAGACGCCGAGGATCACGCCGATGCCCCAGGCCCACGCGATGGAATCGTGGTCCCCCAGGCTGCTTCCGCCTGCGACGACCTGTGCCACCACACCAGCGCCGAACAACAAGAGGATCATGGTGCCGAAGAACTCGGCGGCCAGTTCCCCGATGTACGAGTTCTTCGTCATCGAAGCCCTCCCTGGATGGGATACCGCTCGGACGGGCGGTGCCCGCACGCTAGAAACGGGCGTGACCTGCGGTCAACGGTTGTCGTTCGGCATCGTCGAACGCGCATTCGGACGAACATCACATGCCGCCGACAAGGTGCACAGCTCACCCACCCGGACGGCCGTAGGGCGCGCCATCGTGTAGAGCCCGTCTTCTGGGCGTCGATCGCCTGGTGACGCGCCGTACAGTCGGCCCGTGCCGGGGTTCATCCAGTCCATCGAGCGCGCCGCGGCGGTGCTCCGGCTGCTCGGTAGCACGGACCGGCCACTCGGGCTGAAGGAGATCGCAGCGGCCCTCGACCTCCCGCGGCCCACCGCACACGGGATCGTCCGGACGCTGCGCGAGGTCGGGTTCGTCGAGCAGGACCTGGAGACCGCCCGCTACCAGCTCGGCCTGGCGTTGCGCGAGCTCGACAGCGGTGGATGGGACCTGCACGACCTGCGGGCCCGCGCGATGAACTGGGCGGATTCACTCGCTGGGAGCACCGGGCAGGCCGTGCACCTGGGCGTCGTCTCGTCGGGATCGGTCCGGCTCGTCCACCACGTGTTCCGGCCGGACGGGTCGCCGCAGCAGATCCGTACGGGGGAGGAGCTACCCCTGCACGCCACGGCGCTGGGCAAGTGCCTGCTCGCGTTCGCGCCGGTGGCCACGCCGCAGGCCCGGGAGCTCGATCTGCAGCGATGGACCGGACGCACGTGCACCACCGTGGCGGCGCTGGAGGCCCATCTCGCGGTCGCCCGCCGCCGCGGGTGGGCGAGCGACACCGGCGAGTACGAGACGGGAGTAGGCGGGGCGGCCGCACCGCTGCGGGCCAGCGGGGGGCTGGTGGTTGCGGCCATCGGAGTTGTCGGGCCGGTCGAGGAGCTCTTCGGGCTGGGCGGCGACTTGCGGCCGTGGATGCTCGAGCAGATGGTGGGTGCGGCGCGCGCGATCTCCGCCGCGTTGACGGAGGGACGATGACCCGGCCCCTGAGGATCGCGCGCAGTTTCCCCTGCGCGTGCCCCGAGCGCCGGTCCTCCTCGGCGATCGCCGTCCCGGTGCGCGGAGCGGGGGAGCCGTGACCGAACGCGTCATCGCCTCGATCGACCAGGGCACCACATCCACCCGCTGCCTGCTGTTCAATCGCTCGGGGCGCATGCTCGCCGTCGCGCAGCGGGAACACCGCCAGCACTACCCCCGGCCCGGTCTCGTGGAGCACGACGCCGCCGAGATCTGGCGCAACGTCATGCGAGTCGTCCCGGCGGCGCTGCGCAACGCCGGCCTCACCCCGGACAACATCGTCGGACTCGGGATCGCGAACCAGCGCGAGACCACCGTGATCTGGAACCGGCACACCGGCACCCCGCTCGCACGCGCCATCACCTGGCAGGACACCCGCACGGACGGCATCGTCGCCCGTCTGGTCGAGCACGGGCACGCGAGTCTGATCAAGGACATCTGCGGGTTGCCCCCCGCCACCTATTTCTCGGGCCCCCGGCTGCGCTGGCTGCTCGATCACGTGCCCGGGGCCCGCGACGGCGCGGAGAAGGGTGACGTCCTGTTCGGCACGATGGAGAGCTGGCTGATCTGGTGGCTCACCGGCGGCCCCGACGGCGGCCGGCACGTCAGCGACGTCACCAACGCGAGCCGCACGATGCTGATGGACGTCCGCACGCTCGAGTGGTCCCAGAAGCTGCTGGACGTGCTCGCGGTGCCCCGGCAGATGCTTCCCGAGATCCGTCCCAACGCCGAGGTCTACGGCACGTGCACCGCAGTGCTGCCCGGCGTTCCGGTGGCCGGCGCGCTCGGTGACCAGCAGGCCGCCCTCGTCGGGCAGGTGTGCTTCTCACCCGGCGAGATCAAGTGCACCTACGGCACGGGCGCGTTCCTGCTGATGAACACCGGGCCTCGGCTGGCCGAGTCGACCCACGGCCTGATCCCGACCATCGGGTATCTGCTCGGCGACAAGCCCGTCTACGCGCTGGAGGGTGCGATCGCGATGACCGGGTCGCTCGTGCAGTGGTTCCGCGACTCGCTCGGGATGATCGGCACGGCCGCCCAGATCGAAACGCTCGCGAGCTCCGTCCCCGACAACGGGGGCTGCTACATCGTCCCCGCGTTCTCCGGCCTGTACTCGCCGCGCTGGCACCCGGACGCGCGTGGGGTGATGGTCGGGCTCACCTCGTTCATCAATCGCGGCCACCTCGCCAGGGCGGTGCTCGAGGCCACCGGATGGCAGACGCGCGAGGTGATCGACGCGATGAACGCCGACTCGGGGGTCCCGGTCACCCGGCTCAAGGTCGACGGCGGGATGACGGCGAACCACCTGCTGATGCAGTTCGTCGCCGACGTCCTCGACGTGCCGGTGGAGCGGCCGCTGGTGTCCGAGGCCGTCTCGCTGGGAGCCGCGTACGCGGCGGGGCTCGCGGTCGGGCACTGGTCCGACCTCGAGGTGCTGCGCAGCAACTGGCACCGCGCGGCCGCATGGGAGCCGGCGATGGACGAGGGTCTGCGCCGCCGTGAGCACGAGAACTGGGGCCGGGCGGTGAACCGCAGCTACGGCTGGGTGCAGACGCCGGGCCCGGAGTGACTGCCCCGGCTCCCCAGGGCAAGATCATCGCGAGATCGACTTGTTCGCCCTTGGAAGGGCGATTAGCCGGATCTCGCGGCGATCTTCGTGACGGGAATCGGGCGACTCGCGCGCGGGAAAGGGGCGACTCGCGGGTATTCGGGGGTCAGTCGCGCGTACCGGGCGGGAGGGTGGACCACACCGCATCGCCCCGCAGCGCCTGCGCCAGCTCCTCGAGGTCGGCCACCACCAGGCGGGCGCCGTCCAGCTCGCCGTCCTCCGCGTACCCCCACGACACCCCGATCGCCGGGATGCCGTGTTCGGCCGCGCCGTCGACGTCGTGGTGGCGGTCGCCGACCATCACCACGGGTTGACGTGCCGGGTCGACGCCCAGCCGCTCGATCACGGAGCCGACGACGGCGGCCTTGCCCACCCGACCGCCCACGTGGTCGGCACCGCCGACGACCTCGAGGAACCCGGCTAGCCCGGTGCCGGCGACGATCTTGCGTGCCAGCTCCTCGGGCTTCGACGTGGCGACGGACAGCTGCAGGCCCGCCTCACGCAGGCGTTCGAGCAGGGCGGGCACACCGGGATAGACGGGCGTGACCGTGGCGGCCACGGCGTCGTAGGACGACCGGTAGGCGGTGATGGCAGCAGAGGTCTGCTCGTCCGTCAGGCCGAGCTCCGGGAGCGCCGTCTCGAACGGCGGCCCGACGAGCCGGCGCAACGTGTCGGCGGCCGGCACCGGGAAGCCGACCTTTGCCAGTGCCGCAGCGAGGTGCTCGGTGATTGTGCGGGCGGAGTCGACCAGGGTGCCGTCGAGGTCGAGCAGGACAGTGCGCACCGACCTGAGACTACGGCCCCTGTGCATCAGACCCCGCAGCCGGAGGGTTCGAGCGCGTCGCGGGCCGCCAGTCGTCGATCCCGGGGTGGCAGCGCGCTGCAGGGTGCGGTAGCCCTGTCCCGTGACCGACTCGGGAAAGCTGATCATCGCCGCCGCACTGCGGGTGGAGGACACCGTCGAGTCGGCGGTCAGGGCGGTCGCCCGCCTCCGCGGCCGCCGGCACCCCGTGATCATTCCCTTCATCGGCCACGGAACCACCCGGCGCGCACGCGTGGGAGCCCGGCTGGTGCTCGGGCGCGAGGCCGTCGCGCCGTCGGTGCTGGAGGCCGCCGAAGCAGGGGACGCACCGACGCCGCGGTCGCGCCGGGCGGTCCTGCGGGCGAGCATCGCGCGGTTCCTGACGGCCGAGGTCCCGGACGCGGAAGTGACCCTGCACCTCCCTGGCGGTGACGTCGTCGTCCGCACCGACCGGGATGGTTACGTCGACCACGAGGTGGAACTGCCGGACGTCGATCCCGGCTGGCTGGAGGTCGGTCTCACCGGGCCCGCGGGGGCCGGCGCGACGGCGCGCGTGCTCATCACCGACCCCGAGGCCCGCATCGGCGTGGTCAGCGATGTGGACGACACGATCGTGCACACCGGGCTCACCCGCGGTCTGGAGTTCCTGCGCGTCACGTTGCTCACCGACGTCCGTGACCGCACACCCCTACCCGGCGCAGCGGCGCTCTACCGCGCGCTCGTCACCGCGGTGGACGAGCCCACGCGGCCGGTCTTCTACGTCTCGACGAGCCCGTGGAACCTGCACGAGATGCTCCTGCAGTTCATAGGGCTTCGCGGCTTCCCGCTCGGTCCGCTGCTGCTCACCGACTGGGGGCCGTCCCATACCGGGCTGTTCCGGATCGGGGCACAGGCCCACAAGCTCGGGCTGGTGCGTCGGCTGCTCGACGAGCACCCGCACCTGCGGCTCGTCCTCATCGGCGACAGCGGGCAGGAGGACCCCGAGATCTACGCGACGATCGCGCGGGCCACCCCGCAGCGGGTTGCCGCGGTCTACATCCGCCGCACGACAGGGGCCGATCCCGTGCGCATCCGCCAGGTCGACACGCTCGCCGCCGAGATCAGCGCAGCCGGGGTGCCGATGCTGGCGGTGGACGACAGCGCGCAGATCGCCGCCCATGCCGCGGGGCTCGGACTGCTCGACGAGGACGCGGTGGCCACGGTCCGGGCCGAGCTCGCGCGCTGAGCCCGCGAGGCCGTGGCGCTCGTCGCGGCTCAGGTGTCCGCGTCGTGCAGAGAGCTCTGCGGGGTCGCCACCATGAGCTCGACCAGGTCGAACACCCGCATCCAGCCGGTCACCGTGGCTGCGCACGTCAGCGGCCGCCCGGTCTCCACCCGGCGCTCGCGCAGCCGCACCGTGCACGCGGGGTCGGCCAGCTCCACCCGCCAGCCGGTACTGCCGTCGCCATAGTGCTCGGCCGAGATGCCGACGAGCCCCAGCGCGTCGACGCCCGTGGCTCCGGTGGCCGCGACGGCGTGGTGCTGCGCGGCCTGGACGGCGGGCGGCAGCGACGAGCGTCCGCGCACCCACTGCGCATCCAGCCGCCCCGCGGTGTAGTCGCGCAGGACCGCGGGCGCCTCGCTCGGACTCGGCCCGCCGAGCACGAACCCGTGGGGGAGCAGCACGATCGCCGGGGCGAAGCGGCAGCCGCCGATGTGGCTGCACTCCCAGACGTGCTCGGGGTCCGCGGCGACCATCGCGGCGGCGACGGGGCGGCCTCGCACTGCGCAGCAGGTGTCGTGCCGCCCGTGGGTGCAGACGAGGGCCAGCGGACCGACGTACGGCTCTCCCGGGTCGTGCACGGCCGTGACCAGCTCCGACTCGTCGGCGAACGTGCCCGTACGGATCGCCTCGTGCCCCGGGCGCGAGTCCACGCGGAACCAGCGGCGTACCGCGGCGGGGAGGGGCTCCCCTCCGGCCGGGGATTTCCGTGCGGCGCGCCCCGGCCTGCGGATCAGCACCACACGGCCGTTCTCCGCCGCGGACCAGGCCGAGACCGCTGCCACCGCGGCCGGGTGGATCTCCGACTGCGCAAGCGGGATCCGGCCCCATGGCCCCGGATGCTCGATCAGGAACCAGCGGTCCGCAGGCGGCGCGCTGCCTTCCCGCGGGTCCTGGGCGGCGTCGGCGACGAACGAGCAGCGAGGCCAGGGCACGGCCGGGGTCATCCGTGAGTGGCCGGCACCAGCACACCCTCCCGAAGCAAGCGGCGCACCAAGACGATCTGGTCGCTCTCGTCCATGCCTGGGAGGCTACCCACGGAGCAGGTCCTCCCGCTCGCCAGCGCACGCACCGCGGCTTCGGTGGCGACCGGCAGCGTGATCTGCCGATCGGGCAGGGCGAGAACGACGTGCTCGGCCTCTCGGACGAGCCGGTACCGCAGACCCGCGCGGCGCCGCACTCCGTCGCCGGCGGCGAGGTGCTCGATGAACGTCGCCACGGCCACCGGCCGCACCGGCTCCGGCCGGCCACCCGCCCAGACCCGGCCGCGCACGCGACGGGCCACGTCGTCCGCGCTGACCCGGTCCAGGGCCGCGGCCAGGGCCGCGCGGACCGCGTCGACGTGCGGTGCGAGCTGCGCGGGATCGGCGACGTCGATACCCAGCGGGAGCGAACCACGCAGCTGCTCGTCGTGTGCGACGAGTGCGGTCAGCGCCTCCACCAGCGCGAACCGGGTGACCACGTGGACGCCGACCGTCAGGTGCGCCGACACGTCGCCCAGCGCGGTGGCGGCGTGCAGCCATCCTCGCGGC